>CAZHGG010000945.1:0-2926 GCA_964531755.1 uncultured Polyangiaceae bacterium | reverse complement strand
CGCCACGACCGAGGGCCCGCCGGCCCTCGCGAGCTCCACCACGAGGGCCTCCTCCGCGGCGCGGAACGAGCGCTCGTCCTCGCGCACGAGCGAGGCGGCCGTGGCGCCGGGCCGCCCGGAGCGCGCGGCCAGCACGGCGTCCGTGTCGACGTAGGGGAGCCCGAGCTCGCTCGCGACGCGCGGCGCGACCGTCGACTTCCCGGTGCCCATGAACCCCGACACGAAGAGCGTCTTCATCGGCCGTAGTCTTCGGCCCGCGAGCGCCCCGAGCGCAAGTTTTCCATGACCTCGATCAGCGAGTCGCCGCCCAGCTTCTCCAGCGCGGCGCGCGCGAGCGTGAGCGCCACCATGGCCTCGCCCACGACCGAAGCGGCGGCGACCGCGCACACGTCGCTGCGCTCGAACGCGGCGTCGCTGGGCTCCTTCGTGCGCACGTCGACGCTCGGGAGGGCGCGCCGGAGCGTGGCGATCGGCTTCATCGCCGCGCGGCACACGACGGGCTCGCCGTTCGTGATGCCGCCCTCGAGGCCGCCAGCGCGGTTCGAGGGGCGCGTGAAGCGCCGAGCGACCGGGTCGTACCCGATGGGGTCGTGGACCGCGGAGCCGCGCGCGCGCGCGGCGGCCCAGCCGTCGCCGATCTCGACCGCCTTGATGGCCTGGATGCTCATGAGCGCCTGCGCGAGCAGGCCGTCGAGGCGACGGTCCCACTGGACGTGGGAGCCGAGCCCAACCGGCACGCCCGTGGCGACCACCTCGAACGTGCCGCCCAGGGTGTCGCCCGCGTGCGACGCCTCGCGGATCGCCTCGCGCATGCGGGCCTCGGCGCCGGCGTCGGCGCACGCGAGGTCGCTGGCGCGAGCGAGCCGCTTGAGCTCTTGGAGCGCCGTGGGCTCCGAGCGCGGCGCCACCTCGACCTCCCCGATCGACACGACGTGGGCGAAGACGTCGACGCCCAGCTCGGCCAACAGCCGCTTCGCGACGGCCCCGGCGGCCGTGCGCGCCGCGGTCTCCCGCGCGCTCGCGCGCTCGAGGACATCCCGCAGATCGTCGCGCGCGTACTTCAGGCCTCCGGCGAGGTCGGCGTGCCCAGGGCGAGGGCGCACGAGCGGCTCGGGCGGGCGGGGCAGGGGACCTGCGGCCATGCTGTCGCGCCACTTCTCGTGGTCGCGGTTCGTCACCGTGAGCGTGATCGGCGAGCCGAGCGTCACGCCGCCGCGCACCCCGGAGGTGATCACCACGCGGTCGGTCTCGATCTTCATGCGGCCGCCGCGGCCGTAGCCGCGCTGGCGGCGCGCGAGATCCTCGTCGATGTGCTCGGCGAGGAGCCCAAGGCCGGCCGGGACGCCCTCGAGGATCACGGTGAGGCCCGATCCGTGCGACTCTCCGGCTGTGAGCCAACGAAGCTGGGTCATGCTGCGGGCACGGTACCAGACGTGCTGACGATCACCGCCAAGGACGGGGCGCTGCGCTTCGAGGTGTGCGCGAAGCCGCGCGCCAAGAAGAGTCGGATCGTCGGCGTAGACGACGGGCGGCTCACGCTCGCCCTCGCGGCGCCCCCGGTGGACGGGGCCGCGAACGAGGCCCTGGTCGCCTTCCTCGCGGAGCGGCTCGGGCTTCCATTGCGTGCAGTCTGCATTGTTCGGGGCGCCTCCTCGCGTCACAAGCTCGTGTCCGTGACCGGCCTCGCGGAGGCCGACCTCGTGCGGCGCCTCACCGCCGCCGACGGCGACGCGCCGCCCTGAGCGCACCTTTGCCGAGCAAACCGAGGCGGGTGACTTGCCTCCCGAGCGCGGCGCCCTCTACGCTCACGGGCTGCGATGGCGCCGCTCCGCTTTTCCAAGTACGAGGGGCTCGGCAACGATTTTCTCGTCGTCGAGTGCACGGAGCCGTCCAATCTGGACGCGCGGGTGCCCGCGCTCTGCGACCGCCGCCGCGGGGTCGGGGCCGACGGCGTCCTCGTCGTGCTGCCGCCGGTCACTGGCGGCAGCGCGGGCCGGATGCGCGTCGTGAACGCCGACGGCTCGACGCCCGAAATGTGCGGCAACGGCCTGCGGTGCGTCGCGCTCCACCTGCGCCGCACGCGCCCCACGCTCGGCGCCGAGCTCGTCGTGGACACGGACGCGGGGCCAAGATCGTGTGCGGTCGCGTGGAGCCCCGCGCGGCCCGGCGAGGCGGAGGTGCGCGTCGACATGGGGCGGATCGCCGTCCTCGAGGAGGCCACCGTCGACGCAGAGGGCAGGGCGTTCCCGCTGATCCTCGCCGACGCGGGCAACCCGCACGCGATCCACCTCGGCGCCCTCCCACCGGACGAGGTGAGGGTCTTTGGCCCGGCCCTCGCGACGCACCCGCGGTTCCGCAACGGCACCAACGTCGAGTTCGTGGAGCTTGCGGCCCCGACCCGCGCGTCCGTGGTGGTCTGGGAGCGAGGCGTGGGCCTCACGCTCGCGTGCGGGACGGGCGCGTGCGCGGTGGCGGCGGTGCTCGCGGCCCGCGGGCTCTCGCCGCACGACGAGGAGCTCACGATCGAGCTGCCCGGCGGGCCGCTCTTCGTGCGCGTGGCGCGGGACGGCGGGGTCACCATGCGCGGCCCCGCGCACCTCACGTTCGAGGGCGAGGTCCCGTGAGCGAGCCCGCGCGCCCCGCCGACGACGCGCTCACGCTCCTCGCCGTGCTCACCGACGACGCCTCGCGGGCGCAGGTCGCCACCGTAGCCGGCGAGCTCGGTGACCGGGTGCTGCTCGCGAGCACGCTCGAGGAGGCGCTCGCGCACGCGGCGCGCGAGCCCGTCGACCTCGCGCTCGTCGACGTCGGGATCGAGGGGGGCGCGGGCCTCGCGCTCGTGCACCACATCCCGGCGCTGCGCCACGACACCCGCGTCGTCGCGCTGGCGCACCGCGCCGACCTCGCCCACGGCGCCGACGCCCTC
>CAZHGG010000944.1:0-2931 GCA_964531755.1 uncultured Polyangiaceae bacterium | reverse complement strand
AGCAAGCTCAGCCGTCGGGCCTCCAGCGCGACGGTCGCGTCGTCGTCGAGGGGCACGTCGAAGAGCCCCTTGGGATCGAGCGTCAGGTCGAGCTTGCCCTTGATGAGCGCGTGGATGTGCGCGGCGGCCTCCCGGTGCGCGGTCGCCTCGGGTGACGGCTCCGCGTCGGCCGAGGCGTCGACGCGCGCGTCCGGTGCCCCACCGTCGCCGGCGCGCGCGCCGCGCGCCCCGACGAGGAGCGTGAGGAGCAGCGCGGCGAGGAGCCAGAGGGCCCCGCGAGCGGCATGGGGAGCCCGGGGAGCGGGGTTCACCGTGCGCACCCTAGCGGAACCCATGGGCCGTCGCAAAAACGCTCCTCGCGCCGCGGGGCGCGGCCGCCGCTCGATCTCGACGGCGCGAGGCTCGCTCACGGTCGATCGAGCGTACCCCGGTGCGCCGCCGCGCCCTCGACGGTCTCGGCGCGCGCATGCCTCCTGCGGGCGCCCCACAGCACCGCTGCCGCCAGCGCGGGCGCGGCGACCGACACGAGCGCCGCCACGGCGTCGCCCACCGTCCGCGCGCGCGGGGCGTTCCACAGGAGCGCCTGCGCCGCCGTGACCACCGCGTCGAGCGTGACGGCCAAGGCGAGCCCAGTGGCGAGGGCCCGACGCCACCGCGCGAGGAGCGCGACGAGGCCGATCGTCAAGGCCACGTCGAAGGCGGCCCACGCGCACCGCACACGCGGTGAGGGGAACCACCGGTCGGGCGCGGCGAGGGCGAGCGCCGCGGTCCACGGGATGAGCGTCGCCGTGAGCAGCCGGAGCACCACGCCCGGTCCGCGCAGCAGCGTGGCGAGCCCGAACCGCACGAAGCCTCGCCCCGCGAACGCCTGGAGCACGTGGTAGATCGGCGCGAGCGCCGAGCGCCCGCGTGGGTACGAGACGTACACGGGCTCCCAGCGCGCAGGGCGCAGCTTGGCCTTGAACGCGTAGAGGCCCGCGAAGTCGTAGAGCGGCTGCCCGCAGCGCCGCGCGAGGGCGAGCCACGCCGGGAGCTCTCCGGCGAGCGGCGCGAGGCCGAAGGTCGCGTACGCCACACCGTCGGTCGCGAGGTCGCGCATCGCGCCGTCGAACAGCAGCTCCGCCGTCCCGTTCGGCGCCCGCGGATCCCGCAGGAGGTTCTCGAAGAGCCAGCCGTCCCGCGCGGGAATGGGTGACAGCCCCAGGAACCCCACGAGCAGCTCGCCGCGCCAAGCCGCGTAGTACCTGCGCTCGCCGGAGAACGTGAAGGGCGCGACCTGCACCACGAAGCCCATCGGCGCCATCGGTCGCGTGCTCAACCAGCGCGCGATGAGCGAGTGCACCGCCCCACGTCGACGCCCGGCCTGCTCGACCTCGGCGCGCGCGAGCCGCTCCACCCGCACGCCCTTCGCCCTCGCGCGGCGGAGCTGTTCCTTCAGGCTGCGGACCCGCGACACCGTCGCGCCCCACGAGGACGGGGCCCACGCCGGCTGCTCGCCGACCCGGAGCGACGTGAGCTCCGTCGAGGTCGCGAACGGCTCCTCGGTCGCGAACAGGACGGCGCCGCGCCCGGCGTCCCGCGCGCGCTCCGAGAACGCGCGGCCCGCCGCCGCGCACCGCTCCGGCGGCCCCACCGGCGAGCCCGCTGCCACCCACGCGCTGCCCGTGTCGACGTAGGGCACGCACAGGTCGTCGTCGAGCCACAGGTACCGGAAGCCCGCGCCCAGGGCGACGAACGACGTGGCCTCATGGCCGAAGCGCCGCAGGAGCGCCAGGAACGCGCGCCGCTCCGGGTCCGCCTCGAGGCTCGCGCCGCGCTCGCCAACCGGTGGCTCCGAGGGGGGATGGAGGGACATGGAAGCCACGGCCACCATAGGCTTCGCCGCGCCGCTCGTCTCGGCCTCCGGCTTTCGCTCCGCGGTGTCGCGTGCCATGCTCCACCCCGGAGGGCGTGTGGCGAACGAGAACGTGGCGGCGGGGTGCCCCATTTGCCGGACAGCGTCCGTGGAGGGGTGCTCCGCGTGCGGACGAGCGCCCGCCGCCGATCCCCTGCTCAACGCGACCATCGCCGACCGCTACCGCATCGACGGGTTCATTCGCGCGGGCGGGATGGGGCGCGTGTACCGCGCCGTGCAAGTCGCCCTCGGGCGCCGGGTCGCCGTCAAGGTGATCCACCGGCACCTGCAGACCCAAGGCGGGATGGCCGCGCGCTTCATGGTCGAGGCGCAGGCCGCCAGCCGGCTGAACCACCCCAACGTGGTGAGCGTCTTCGACTTCGGCCGGTTCCAGGCGTCATCGGGGGAGGGGCTCTTCCTCGTGATGGAGCACCTCAGCGGCGTCGCGCTCGAGGACCTCATCACAGCGGGCCCCCTCGACCTCGCGCGCGCGCTCCACATCCAGCTTCAGCTCCTGGCCGCGCTCGCCGAGGCCCACCGCGAGGGCGTCGTTCACCGCGACGTCAAGCCAGAGAACATCATGCTCGAGCGCAAGGGCGGCGCCGATCTCGTCAAGGTCATTGACTTTGGCGTCGCGCGCCTCGAGGACGGCCCCGGCGTCACGCGCGACGGCATGGCCATCGGCACCCCCGCGTTCATGGCCCCCGAGGTGATCAACAACGGCGCGGTCACCCCCTCGGCCGACATCTACGCGGCGGGGATCGTGCTCTTCCAGATGCTCACCGGCTCGCTGCCCTTCACGGGGCTCACGCCGGTAGCGCTGCTGTTCCAGCACGCCACCGCGCCTCGCCCCGACCCTCGCGCCATCGTCCCGGAGCGCGATCTGCCCGCGGCCATCGCGGAGGTCTGCCTGCGCGCGATGACGATCAACCCGCTCGAGCGGTACCCCACCGCAGACGCCTTCGCCGAGGCCTTGCGGAGCGCGAGCGGCGCGAGGCGCCGCGGGGGGACGCTCCCGCCGCCCCCACCTCACAACG
>CAZHGG010000943.1:0-2941 GCA_964531755.1 uncultured Polyangiaceae bacterium | reverse complement strand
CCCGCGAAGCCGTAGTCCACGAGGCTGGCGCCGCGCTCGTCGGCGGCGTCGCGGGTGACCCTCCCGGGCGCGACCACGATGTTGGCGGGCTTCACGTCCCCGTGCCGGAGCCCGAGCGCGTGCAGCTCTTCGAGCGCACGGCCGACCCCGTGCGCCACCCGCGCCGCGAGCTCGGCGCGCGCCGCCGGGCCGAGGTCCCGCGCGAGGACGTCGGAGAGCGCCTCCCCGTCCGACCAGGCGAGCGCGAGCCAGCGCGCCTTCGTCGCGGTCAGCTCGGCGACGTCGTCGCTCCCTTCGCGTGGGCCACCACGTGGAGGCTCAGGCGGCGCCTCGACCCACCCCGCGCCCACCAGCTGGGGCCCCCAGCGCAGGTCGAGCCGCGCCAGCAGCTCGCCCTCGGCCATCAGCCCCGCGCCCGCGTCGCGCGACGTCGACACCTTCAGCGCGACGGGGCGCCCGGTGGCGCGCCAGACAGCGCGATAGACCCGGCTCCCGGCCCCCTGGCCGGCGCGCCCCAGGGCGACGAAGGGCCGCGCGGCGCCAGGTCCGGGCGGGTCGGCCAACCAAGATGGCACCGCACCGTCGGCCTGCATCCCCCAATTACAGCCGGAATACCGCCACTAGTCAACTGCAGGGCACAGACTATGGGGTCACCCCACGCTCCCAGCCCCAGCCCGCGAGGAACCGGGCGCTCTCCGCCAGGAGGAACGGCAGCGAGCGGACGAGCTCGTGCCCGTCGTCGACCTCGACCAGCCGGACGTTCCGGCGCCCCTCCGCGAACGCGCGCGCGCGGGCCACGGGGACGACCTCGTCCCCTGCGCCGTGGACGAGGAGGACCGGCACGCGCACATCGGGCAGCTCCTCGGGATCGGCGCGGGTCATGTCCTCGAAGAAGCCGTAGTCGACGCGGGCCTTGGCGCGCGCCTGGTAGTCGTCCACCTCGAGCCAGCCCGCGGCCGCCCAGTCGGCGAGGCCCTCGGGACCGAGCCGTGTGGCCCAGAGGTCCATCAGCCGGAACGCGGGCGCCATGAGGACGAGCGCCGCGACGCGGGGGTCGCGCTCCGCCACGCGGCACGCCGTCAGCCCGCCGAGGCTCGACCCGACGAGGACGACCCGCTCGCGCGCGTCGCCGATGCGGTCGCGCACGTGGTCGATCATGGCAGAGAGCCGCAGCCGCTCGAAGCTCGGACGGCGCAGGTCGAGGGGCTCGAAGGGGATCTGACGCTCGGACGCGAACTCGGCGAAGGCCCTCGCCTTGGCCGAGCCGGGGCCGGAGGCGAACCCGTGCAGGTAGAGGATCTTCGCGGTCGGCCGGGCAGCGTTCATCCCGCGAGCTTAGCGCCCGGCGGCGCTTTCCGGCGGCCCCTCGGGTTTCCGGGGTCCCGGTGCGGGTTCGGGCCCCGCTGGGCGGAAAGCGTGTATGTTGCGGCGGCGCCCCGGAGCCCCGGGGAAGGAAGCGTTCCCATTGCCTTCGTGGCGCTGGCCTCGCTAGACTGCCGCCTGGGAGCGTGCCCGCGCTCCTTGTCCCCGCACTCGCGACGTCGCGCTTAGGAACGAGAGAAGCCCGAACCCCCCATGTGGAAGCTTGTCATCGAAGACGACGAGGGAAAGCGCACGGTCGTCCCGCTGTCGCGCGACGACTACTCGGTCGGCCGCAAAGAGGGGAACACCATCCGCCTCACCGAGCGGAACATCTCGCGCGACCACGCGCGGCTCGTCCGCAAGCCCGCGTCCACCGGCGGCGGCGACACGTACGTCCTCGAGGACAAGGAGAGCTACAACGGCGTCCACGTGAACGGCCTGCGGGTGGCGGAGCCCACCGAGCTCCAGCACGGCGATCTCATCCAGCTCGGCGACTACCGCATCGTCTACCAAGACGAGTCCATGACCGAGGCGACGGCGCCGTACGTGCCCGTCACCGAGGTCGAGGCGTCGCGCAAGACGATGCCGATGGCGAACGCGTTCCGAGGCTCGCTCCTCATGGAGCGGCCCACGCGCCTCGTCATGCTCGTCGGCCCCACCCCCGGCGTCGAGTTCCCCCTCGACCCCGAGCTCACGACCGTCGGCCGCGCCGAGGACTGCCACGTCTCGGTGGACCACAACTCGGTGTCGCGCCTCCACTGCGAGATCCACGCGCTGGGCGAGGGCCGCTACGAGATCATGGACAAGGGCTCCTCGAACGGGGTCCGCGTGAACGGCGCCGACCTCCGGCGGGGCATCATCGAGGCCGGCGACCTCATCGAGCTGGGCGACGTGCGCTTCAAGTTCGTCGGCGCCGGCCAGGTGTTCATCCCAGGCGCGAACGAGAGCCAGCAGCTCACGGCGATCAGCGACCGCCAGGTCGAGTTCGCCTCCAAGCGCCCCGACGCGGCGAAGGGGAGCGTCGTGCCGTCGATGGTGCTCGGCGCGGTCGTCGCGACCGCGCTCGTCGTGGGCGGCTACCTCGCGCTCTCCCGGGAGCCGGCGCCGCCCGTGAAGCCCGTGGGCGCCGCGGACGCGGTGATGGAGTACGAGCTGGGCAAGCTCAAGGAGGCGCAGGCCATCTGCGCGAAGGGTGCCGCGACCCCCGCGTGCGACGACGCGCACAGCACCACCAACCGCGAGATCCGCGAGGCCTCGGCCGTGCGGGTGACCCCGGAGTACCGCGCCTTCGAGGCCCAGTGGGCCGAGGGCATGATGACCCGCGCCGAGGCGGCCGACGCCAACACCAAGCGCGGCCTGCTCACCCGAGTCGAGGCGACCACCTCGCTGGATCCTGCGCTGCGGAGCAAGGCCGCCGCGCTCCTCGCCGCAGCTCAGCCCACCCCGACCGCCATGGAGAGCGCGCCCCCGCCCGCTTCGGCCTCCGCGCCGCCTCCCGAGCCGCCGCCGACCGCCGCGCCCCCGCCCACGACCCCGCCCACCCCGACTACCCCGACCACCCCGCCCACGCCGACCGGGC
>CAZHGG010000942.1:0-2947 GCA_964531755.1 uncultured Polyangiaceae bacterium | reverse complement strand
CCGACGGCGACGGCTGCGCGGCCGCGGTCGAAGCGCCGCGGGCGGCGCCGAGCCTCGCGATCCCCGCGACTCCCCCGAGGATGAGCAGCGCGAGGCCCATGCCGAGGGCGACGCCGAAGATTGGGCTCCGCGGCTTGCCCGCGGCCGCGAGGCTCCGCTCGGTGATCCCGAACGCGCCCACGTCGCCGGCGGAGCTCGCGGCCACCGGCGCGAGGCCGGAGGCCTGCGGGACGCCGAGCCGGCCGATCCGGGCGGCGGAGAGGGTGCCCACCGGCGACGCGAAGGGCGCGAGGAGCACCGCGAGCTCGGCGAGGGACTGGCACCGCCGGGTCAGGTCCTTCTCGAGGCACCGCAAGATGGCGTGCTCCAGCCCGGCGGGGGCGTCCGGGCGGGAGCGGCGGAGCGGGAGCGGCGGATCGGCCGCGATGCTGGCGAGCACGCCCGAGACCGTGTCGCCGTCGAACGGCAGCTGGCCGGAGAGCAGCTCGTGGAGCACGATGCCGAGCGCCCAGATGTCCGTGCGGTGGTCCACGCGCTTCGCGCTGCGGATCTGCTCCGGCGACATGTACGTGGGCGAGCCGAACACCGACTGGGTCTCGGTGAGCTTCGCGTCGCCTGGGGCGTGCGTCGAGAGCTTGGAGATGCCGAAGTCAAGCACCTTGACCAATGGCGAGCCGTCGGGCCGGCGGGAGAGCCACAGGTTCGTGGGCTTGAGGTCGCGGTGGACGATGCCCGCGGCGTGCGCCTCGGCGAGGGCCTCGCTCGCCTGCAGGACGTAGTCGACCGCGTCGGAGACCGCGAGGGGACCGGCGGCCACCACGCGCCCGAGATCGGCCCCCTCGAGCAGCTCCATCACGATGAACGGGAGGCCGGCCTCGGAGCTGCCCACGTCGGTGACCCGGACGACGTGCTCGCTCTTGATGCGCATCGTCGCCTTCGCCTCCCGGAGAAAGCGCTCCACGCTGGCGGCGTCGCGCGCGAGCTTTGGATGGAGAAACTTGATGGCGACGGGCTGCTCGAGCTGCAGGTGCGTGGCGGCGACCACCGCGCCCATGCCCCCCTGCCCGAGGGTGTGGAGCACGCGGTAGCGCCCGCCGACGACCTCGCCGACGCGCGGAGCCCACGACTCGAGCTTCGACTCGGACGGGGCGTCGACCATGTGCGTGGGTGCTTGCCTCACATGCGCCTCACGTCGCGAAGTGTACCCGAAACCAGGGTGACCTCCCGCGATTCTGTGCGAGCGGCGCGGCCGGGCAAATCCGCTCCCGAATTGGTCGGCCGTGATCGTAGGATGCCTCCGTGCGCCCGACCTCCGCCCCCCCCCCGACGCGCCGCCGCGCGGGCCCTCGCGCTCGCGTGCGCGCTCGCGGGCCTGGCGTGCGTGACCGGGTGCGCGTCTCCGGTGGCCGCGGGCCTCGACGACCCCGAGGCGAGCCGAGTGGTCGTTGCGCTCGAGGCGCGCGCCATCGCGGCGCGGAAGGAGCCGGACGGCGCCGGTGACGGGCGGTTCCGCGTGCTCGTCTCCGACACGGAGGCGGGCGAGGCGCTCCGCATCCTCGCGGACGAGGGCCTGCCACGGCCGCGCAGCGCCTCTCTCTCGGACGTGGGCCGAGGGGCGCTCGTGCCCTCGCTCTCCGCCGAGCGCGCCGCGCTGGCGGCGGGCCTCGGCGGCGAGCTCGAGCGGAGCCTCCTCCAGGTCGACGGCGTGCTCTCCGCGCGCGTCCACCTGAACCTCGCCTCGGACAGCCCGCTCCGCGAGAAGAAAGAGAAGACCAGCGCCAGCGTGCTGCTCACCTACCGCGGCGCGGCGAGCCCGCTCTCGGAGGCCCAGGTGAAGCGCCTCGTCGCCGCGGGCGCGCCGGAGCTCGCGCCGGAGGACGTGGTCGTCGTCGCCGTGCAGCGCTCGCCGTCCCCGAGCGGGAGCGCCGCGGCGCTGGCGCACGTGGGCCCGCTCGCGGTGGCGACCGGCTCGGCGACGCCCCTGCGCGTGATCTTGGGCGCCCTCGTGCTGCTCGTTGGGCTGCTGGCCAGCGCCGCCCTCGCGCTCTACCTCAAGCTCTCTCGTCTCCGGGGTGCGCGCGCATGATCCGCATCCGCGGCCTCAGCAAGAGCTTCCGCTCCGCCGGCGGGCACTCGGCGCACGTCGTGCGGGACCTGACGCTCACGGTCCCAGAGGGGTGCCTCTACGGGCTCATCGGCCCCGGCGCGGCGGGCAAGAGCGTGCTGCTCAAGCTCATCACCGGCCTCATCAAGGCCGACTCGGGCAGCATCGAGGTCGCGGGCCAGGACGTGACCCAGCTCACCGAGCTCGACCTCCAGAAGCTCCGCCTCAAGTTCGGCATGCTCTTCCAGAACAACGCGCTCTTCGACCACCTCACGGTCGACGACAACATCGCGTTCCCGTTGCGGCGCCTCTACTCGCTCCCGGAGGACGAGGTGCAGGCGCGGGTGGCGGAGCGGCTGGCGAGCGTGGCTCTCACGGGCTTCGGCGCGCGCCTGCCGGGCGGGCTCTCCGGTGGTCAGAAGAAGCGCGTGGGAGTCGCGCGGGCCACCATCACGAACGCCGAGATCGTCCTCTACGACGAGCCCGCGGCCGGCCTCGACCCGGTCACGTCGCAGAAGATCTTCGAGCTGCTGCGCGAGGAGCAGCGCGCCCGGAACGCCACCGTCATCATGGTCTCGAGCGATCTCGATCGCCTGCTCACGGTCACCGACCGAGTCGGCATGATGTACAAGGGCGAGCTCATCTTCGACGGCACGACGGCCGAGGCGAAGGAGAGCGCGCAGCCGTACGTGCGGCAGTTCGTCCACGGCCTGACCGAGGGGCCGCTCTAGCCGGCCCATGGCGCCGACGGCACGCAGCGCGAGGGCGCCGGGCGGACGGAGGCGCCCGCGCCGGACCCTCGGGCTGCTCGCGTGCGCCGCCGTCGCGGTCGCGCTCGAGCGG
>CAZHGG010000941.1:0-2951 GCA_964531755.1 uncultured Polyangiaceae bacterium | reverse complement strand
CGCGCCTCATGGCGAGGCTGCTCGACGAGTGCGACCTCCGGGCCGACCAGATCGACTACATCAACGCCCACGCCACCTCGACGCCGCTGGGCGACATCACCGAGATCCGGTCCATCAAGCGCGTGTTCGGTGAGCACGCCAAGCGCCTCCGGCTGAACGCCACCAAGTCGATGTTGGGGCACACCTGCTGGGCGGCGCCGGTCGTGGAGACGATCGCCGCCATCCTCCAGATGAACGCCGGCACGCTGCACCCCTCGATCAACGTCGACGACCTCGACCCGGAGATCGACCTCGACGTGTGCCGCGGCCGGGCGGTCACCGCCGACGTGCGGCACGTGATGAAGAACTCGTTCGGCTTCGGGGGCATCAACTCCGTGAGCGTGCTCCGGCGGGTCGACCCGGCGGAGCGGGCGGGGAGGGGCGCGTGATCGTCTTCGTCACCGGGGGCTCGCGCGGGGTGGGCGAGGCGATCGTGGTCGAGGCGGCCCGGCAGGGCCACGACGTGGCGTTCACGTACAACCGCGGGGCCGACGACGCGGCGCGCGTGACGGCCGCCGTCCGCGACCTCGCCCCCGGCGTGCGGGTTCGCGCGTACGCGCTCGACGTGCGGAGCTCGGACGCGGTCGAGCGGGTGGGAGAGGCGGTCGCGGACGAGCTCGGCGCGGTCGACGTCGTGGTCGCGAACGCGGGGGTGAACCTGAACGGCCTCGCCGTCTCGATGTCCGACGAGGACTGGGCCACGGTGATCGACACCAACCTCACCGGCACCTTCTACGTGTGTCGGCAGTTCCTGCCCGCGATGATGCAGAAGCGCTTCGGGCGCGTCGTCATGGTCTCGTCGCTCGGGCGGGCGGGCGTGACGGGGCAGGCCGCTTACGCGGCGAGCAAGGCGGGGCTCCTCGGCCTCTCGGCCACCCTCGCGAAGGAGTACGGCCGCAAGGGCATCACGAGCAACGTCGTGGTGCCAGGCTTCTTCGACACGGACATGACCCGGGGCGACATGAGCGAGTCGAACAAGCGCTTCTGGCTCGAGTACTGCCCGGTGGGCCGCATGGGCCGCCTGCCCGAGATCGCGAAGGTGGTGCTGTTCCTCGCCTCCGAGGGGGCGAGCTACGTGAACGGCGAGTCGATCCAGATCACCGGCGGGCTGGACTGGGCGCCATGACCAACTCCACACGACCGCGCGTGGGCATCGAGAAGCTGCGCGTCTACCCCACCGCGCTCGCCCTCCCCATGGCGGACCTGTGCGCCGCGCGCGGGCACGATCTCGCCAACATCCGCGACGTGATGATGATCGACGAGCGCTCGGTGAACCCCCCGTGGGAGGACCCCGTCACCATGGCGGTGAACGCCGCGCTGCCGCTCCTCACCGCGCAGGACCGCGCGTCGATCGAGCTCTGCATCGTCGCGAGCGAGAGCGGCGTCGACCAAGAGAAGCCCATGAGCACCTGGGTGCAGCGCTACCTCGGCCTCGGCTCGCAGTGCCGAAACTTCGAGGTGAAGCACGCGTGCTACGGCGGCACCGGCGCGCTCCAGGTGGCAGCGGGCTTCCTCGCCTCGGGCGCGGCGCGGCCGGGCGGCAAGGCGCTCGTCATCACCAGCGACCAGAGCCGCATGCACCTCGGCGCGCCGTGGGAGTTCGTCATGGGGGCCGGCGCCACCGCGCTCGTGCTCTCGCGCGACCCGCGCTTCTTCGAGCTCGAGCTCGGCAAGAGCGGAGTCCACACGAACGAGGTCTCCGACCTCACGCGGCCCACGTCGCGCGTGGAGACCGGCAACAGCGAGACCAGCCTGCTCTCGTACCTCGACGCGCTCGAGCACGCGCTCGAGGCCTACCTCGCGCGGATAGGCGAGCCCATAGGGTACGATTACTTCGTAAAGAACATTTACCACACGCCGTTCGGCGGGATGACCTACCGCGCCACTCGGGCGGCCCTGCGCCAGTTCGGGAGCCCGCCGAAGGCGGAGGCCCAGGCGCTGTGGGAGCGCAAGACGCTGCCCTCGCTCGTGCACCTGCGGCGGATGGGCGGCACCTACGCGTCGAGCACCTTCATCGGGATGCTGGGGCTGGTCGACGAGACCCCCTCGCTCCGGCCCGGCGACAGGCTCGGCGTGTACTCCTACGGCTCCGGATCGTGCGGCGAGTTCTACAGCGGCCTCGTCGGGCGCGACGCCCACGCCGTCGCGGCCGAGGCGGGCCTCCGCGCCGCGCTCGACGCGCGCCGCCGCATCTCCGTGCGCGAATACGAAGACGCCGAGCGCGAGCGCACCTGCTTCATCGACGCGGGCGACTACGAGACCAGCCGAGACGGCTGCGCGGGCGCGTACGAAGCGCTCTACCGCGGCGCCGGCCGGCTCGTGTTCCTCGGCGTCAAAGACCACTACCGCCGCTACGGGTGGAGCTGAGCCGTGCTCGTCCGCGTCCCACTGCCACCCACGCTCGGCGCGCGCGCGTTCGCCGAGCTCTCGGGCGCGCTCGCGCGGGCCGCCGACGACCCCGAGGCGCGCGTGGTCGCGCTCGTGGGGACTCCGGGCGAGTTCTGCCGCGGGATGGACCTCGGCGAGCTGGCCTATGGCGGCGCGGCGCGAGAGGGCCTGCGGGCCTTCGCGGCGCTCGTGGCCGGGCTCCGGCAGCTCGGGCGGCCCACCCTCGCGATCGTCGACGGCGACGCGGTGGGCGGCGGCGTGGGCCTCGCGGCCGCGTGCGACGTGGTCGTCGCCTCGACGCGCGCCACCTTCGCGCTGCCCGAGGCGCTGCTCGGCCTGCTCCCCGGCGTGGTGCTCCCGGCGCTCCTCGAGCGGCTCACTCGCCAGTCCGCGCGCGCGCTCGCCCTCACGGGCGCGAGCCGCGACGCCGGGTGGGCCCTCGCGCGCGGGCTCGTCGACGAGGTGGTGGAGCCGGCGGACCTCGAGCGGGCCACTCGGCGCCGGGCGCGCGAGCTCGCGCGCGT
>CAZHGG010000940.1:0-2952 GCA_964531755.1 uncultured Polyangiaceae bacterium | reverse complement strand
ACTGGACGTACGCCGACGAGACGATCGAGGAGCGCATCGCCCGGGTGGTGGTGCGGCGCCTGCTCTCCATGAAGGACATGGTCGGCGACGATCTCGACACGGTGAAGGAGATCGAGCGCGTGCTCGGGGAGGAGCCGCCCGCCGGCGGGCCCGAGGTCGGTCGGGGCTGAGTCCGGCCGCACCCACGTCCGCCCACCCTGGCGCACGTGCGGGCGCGCGCTCCCGGGCCGGCGGTAGTTTCTCCCCGGGGCGCCTCTCCCGTCCGCCCCTCGTGGGTTTGGTATATAGCGAGGGCGTGGACGTCGTCTTCCTCGAGCCGTGTTTCCCCCAGAACCAGCGCGAGTTCGTGCGCGCCCTGCACGCGGTCGGCGCGCGCGTGACCGGCATCGGCGAGCGGCCGAAGTCGTCGCTCGACCCGGACCTCCAGCGGTGGCTCACCCACTACGAGCAGGTCGGCAACGTCACGAGCGAGGCCGAGGTCGAGAAGGTCGTCCGCTGGCTCCAGGGTCGCGTCCGGGTCGAGCGCCTCGAGGCGGTGATCGAGGCGCACGTCATGACCGCCGCCAAGGTGCGCGAGCGCTGCGGCATCGAAGGCACGAGCGTGAAGACCACGTTCCTGTGCCGCGACAAACCTTCGATGAAGGAGGCGCTCGTGCGCGCCGGCGTGCCGTGCGCGCAGTCGATCGGCAGCGGCGATCCTGCCGAGATCCGCGACTTCGCCAAGCGCATCGGGATGCCCGTCATCGTCAAGCCGCGCGACGGCGCCGGCGCCTCCGGCACCCGGCGCGTCACCTCGGCGGCCGAGCTCGAGGAGGCCATGGCCGCGTTCGGCGTGGGGCAGGGCCGCAGCGTGGCGGTCGAGGAGTTCATCGAGGGCCACGAGGGCTTCTACGACACCATCACCATCGACGGCCGCGTCGCGCACGACTTCGTCTGCCACTACTTCCCGAACGTGCTCGAGGCGATGCGCACGCGCTGGATCTCGCCGCAGTTCATCGCCACGAACCGCATCGACACGTCGCCGGCCTACGCCGAGGTGCGCGCGCTCGGCAAGAAGGTCATCGAGGTGCTCGGCATCACCACCTCGGCCACGCACATGGAGTGGTTCTTCGGGCCCAAGGGCCTCAAGTTCAACGAGATCGGCTGCAGGCCGCCGGGCGTGCGCGCGTGGGACCTCTACGCCGCGGGCAACGACATCGACATCTACCGCGAGTGGGCCATGGCCGTGGTGCACGGCAAGACCAGCCAGCGCCTGTCGCGGCGCTACTCCGCGGGCATCATCGCGCTGCGCCCCGACCGCGACGGCCACATCCAGGGGTACGATGGCCTCGAGGAGATCGAGCGGCGCTTCGGGGCGCAGCTCATCGACCGCTACCTGCCGCCACCCGGCACGCCCACCCAGCCGGTCGAGGCGGGCTACATGGCCAACGCGTGGCTCCGGCTGCGCGCCCAGGACTACGACGACTGCCGCGCCATGCTCGACGTCGTCGGGCAGACCCTCAAGGTGCGCGCCGGATGACCGCGCGCCGCAGCACGAAGCTGCGCGCCGCCGCCGAGGCGCCGCGCAAGGCGGAGCGCAAGACCGACCGCCCCGGCCCGCTCGAGGGCGCGGAGGGGCCCGGCCCGCGCGCGCTCGTGCTCCTCGGGGCGCAGCGCTTCGACCCCACGCTCCGCGACGCGATGGAGGAGCTCGGCGTGCGCGGCAAGATCGCCACCGTGACCGCGGGCTGGCAGGAGCGCGAAGACGACGACGCCGACCTATGCGAGCACTGCGAAGGCGGCGCGGTGAACCTCCGCCTCCACGCGCGCGCGGAGCGGGTGTTCGCGAGCGATCCCGTGTTCCACGAGGCCCACCGGGAGCGTCAGTCGCTGCTGCGCCACCGCCAAGACTTCTACCGCATCCGGCTCGAGCACCTCCTCGACGCCGAGCAGGTGCTGAAGAACCGCCTCGCCCCCAAGCCCATCCTCGAGGACGAGGAGCGCGCCTCCCTCGCCGCGATCCGCGAGCTCGACGCGCTGCACCTCGCGCGGTGCGCCCGCGATCGCAGCGTCTTCGAGGAGCGCTGGCGCCCGCTCGAGCGCGCGGTGGTCGCGAAGGAGCGCGCCGAGATCGCCGACCTCGTGGCGGGCTGCGCGGCCATCGCCATCGCGGGCGGGCACGTCGCGTCGCTGCTCAACCGGCTCGCGCTGTTTGGCATTCAAGACCTCATGAAGGACAAGGTCGTGTTCGCGTGGTGCGCGGGCGCCATGGCGCTCAGCGACCGCGTGGTGCTCTTCCACGACTCGCCGCCGCAAGGGCCCGGCGCCGCCGAGGTGCTCGAGCCGGGCCTCGGCCTCGCGAAGCGCGTGGTCGTGCTGCCGCAGCCGGAGTTCCGCTTGCGCCTCGAGGACACCGAGCGCATGGGGCTCATGGCCGGCCGCTTCGCGCCGGCGCTCTGCCTCGGGCTCCCCGCGCGCTCGTGGGTCACCTGGCGGGGCGGCGCGCCGCGCGACGCGCACGGGGTCTTCGAGCTCACCGAGGCGGGCGCCCACCGCCCGCTCGGCCGCCCCCTCCCGCCCCCGCGCGGCGACGCGCCGAGGAGCGAGCGAGAGCCCGCGCCCGTGAGCCTGCTCACGACCCCTTCGACCGAGGAGACCGAATGAGCCCGCACGGCGTGCACGGAGTCCTCGCCATCTCGGCGCTCCTCGACGGCCACGCGAACGGCGAGAAGGTCGACGCCTTCCTCGAGGGAAAGGCGTTCCCGCTGGTGGAGGGCACGAGCGTCACGTTCGTCTACCGCGGCGAGGCCGAGGGCGTGAGCCTTCGACACTGGATCTACGGCCTCGAGTCGTCCAACTCGCTCGCGCGCATCCCGAACACCGATCTGTGGCACCTCACGCTCGACATCCCGCCCAAGTCGCGGGTCGAGTACAAGCTCGAGGTGCACCACCACGGCGGCAGCCAGTGGATCG
>CAZHGG010000939.1:0-2955 GCA_964531755.1 uncultured Polyangiaceae bacterium | reverse complement strand
CCGACGGCGGCCCCACCTCCGCCGCGCCGGTCGCCGCGGCCCCCGTGGCGCCCGCCATCCGTCTCCCCCTCACCGAGGCCGAGAAGGCCGCGGGCGCGCCCATCTTGGCCATCGACGTGAGCGGAAACCGCCGCGTGGCGCGGGACGACGTGATGACCTACCTGCGCCTGCGCCCCGGGCAGGCGTTCCGGCCGGAGCTGCTCTCGTCGGACGTGCGCGCGCTGTGGGACTCCGGCTTCTTCGACGACATCGAGGTCGATCTCACCCGCTCCGATCGCGGCGTCTCGCTGCGCTTCCTCGTGCGCGAGCGGCCCAACGTGAAGGCCGTCGAGTTCGAGGGCAACTCCGAGATCGAGAACGACAAGCTGCAGGAGGCGGTGGAGGTCAAGGCCAACACCATCCTCAGCGTCCCGGCGGTGCGGCGCAGCGTCCAGAAGATCAAGGACGCCTACGCGGAGAAGGGCTATTTCCTCGCCGACGTCGAGTCGACGGTCGACGCCGAGCGCGACAACGAGGTCGTCGTCCGCTTCAAGATCGCCGAGCACTCGCCGGTCACCGTGCGCCGCGTGACCTTCATCGGCAACTACACGGTGCCCGACGCCGAGCTCCGCGAGGGGATGCAGACCGGCAACGCCGGCTTCTTCTCGTTCGGCTCCGGCGGTCCCTACCGGCAAGACGTCTTCGAGCGCGACGTCCTCATGTTGAACGCCCTCTACTACGACAAGGGCTACATGAACGTGCAGGTCGGCACGCCGCGCGTCATGCTCACGCCCGATCGCGAGGGCATCGAGATCACGGTCACGATCCACGAAGGGCCGCGCTTCAAGATCCGGCAGCTCAAGGTCTTCGAGCGCGACGCGGACGGCAAGGAGGTCGAGCCCATCGGCGGGCGCAAGGCGCTGCGCCAGCTCGTGAAGGCGAAGAGCGGCGACTTCTTCAACCGCGCCGAGCTCGTGAAGGACCTCACGGCGGTGCGGCTCCTCTACCGCGACGCCGGCTACGCGAACGTCGAGGCCGACCCCGAGACCGAGCTCGACCCGGTGCACCGCGAGGTCGACATCGTCATCCCCATCCGGCGCGGCCCGCTCGTCCACGTCGAGCGCATCGAGATCAAGGGGAACACCAAGACCCGCGACAAAGTGCTCCGCCGCGAAATGGAGATCGAGGAGGGGCAGCTCTTCTCCGAGACCAAGATGGAGGACTCGAAGCGGCGCATGACCGCCCTCGGGTACTTCGAGCGCGTCGACGTGAGCACCCAGCAGGGCAGCACGCCGGACAAGATCCAGATCACCTTCGAGGTCACCGAGCGCCCCACCGGCACCTTCCAGGTGGGCGCAGGGTTCAGCAGCGTCGAGAACTTCATCGCCACCGCGCAGGTGCAGCAGGCGAACCTCTTCGGCAACGGCCAGTCGCTCGCCCTCCAGGCGCAGATCAGCGGCCTGCGCCAGCTCATCAGCATTCGCTTCTTCGAGCCGTACTTCCTCGACTCCGACTGGTCGGCGAGCACCGAGCTCTACGACCAACTCTATATTTTTACTGACTTTTCCAGGCGGTCGCTCGGCGGCTCGCTCACGTTCGGGTACGCGCTCGTGCAGCCGTGGCTCCGCGTGAGCCTCACCGGCACCGTCCAGGACGACAAGGTCGACACGACCCAGGTCACGACGTTCCTCGGCTCGAACTCGAGCTTCTCGAGCACCTTCCAGCGCCTGCCGCTCGCCAACCTCTTCAACGCGGGCCGCACCATCTCGCTGCGACCGACGCTCACCTACGACACGCGCAACAACCGCCTGTTCCCCACCTCGGGCCTCTTCCTCCAGGGCTCCACCGAGATCGCGAGCGGTGTCCTCGGCAGCGAGATCGAGTTCCTCCGGCACCGCCTCACCGGCCGCTTCTACGTGCCGCTGTTCGGCCAGACCGACCAGGCGGGCTCGGGCGTGGTGTTCAAGGTCAACACCGAGGCGGGCGTCGTCACGAGCCCCAAGGCCGCGGGCGTGCCCATCTTCGCGCGCTTCTTCCTGGGCGGAATCCTCGACGTGCGCGGCTACCGCCTGCGCACCGTGGGCCCGCGCCTGCCGCTGAACCAGTCGCTCGACGTCAACGCGCCGCCCATCACGAACGGCGCGAACATCGGCGGCAACCTCCAGGCCTACACGAACGTCGAGCTCGAGTTCCCCATCATCGACAAGGTGGGCATCCGCGGCGTCACATTCTTCGACGCCGGCAACGCGTGGAACCTCGAGGACCAGTACTGCCAGACCACGCCCGCGCCGCAGTTCTCGAAGCTCGTGCAGCCGTGCTTCACCGCGGCGTCGCTCGCGAACCTGCGCGCCTCCACCGGCTTCGGCGTCCGCTGGTTCTCTCCGCTCGGCCCGCTCCGCTTCGAGTGGGGCTTCCCGCTGAACAAGCTCTACTTCGAGGAGAGCAGCGTGTTCGAGTTCACCATCGGCAACTTCTTCTGAGCGCGGCTCAGTAGCCGACGCGGAAGCTGATCCGCGCGGTGCCCGCGTCGCCGGCGTTGGCCCAGGACACGGCAGGCCAACGCCAGGTGGGGACCTCCTGGTAGAGGCAATCCTTCACGCGCTCGGCGATGAGGTCGGGCTCGTCGGCGCCGCGGCGGGTCACCACCATGGACGCGTTGATCGCGCCATCCCGGCGAAACGTGCGGTGCACCACGGCCGTGTAGTACCCCTGGCCGCCCGCGCTCTGGAAGCACCGCTCGAGGCCGGGGCCGTTCGCCTTGATGACGGCGTCGAAGCTCGCCGTCGGCGTGAGGATCGGGTCGCGCCCGATGATCGACACCGCGAACCCGCGCGGGGCCTGCGGCGACGGAGGGGTCGGGGGCGCGAGCGACGGCGCCGGCCGCGTCGAGGGCTGCGGCGTCGGTCCCGGGCGCACGTAGGGCGCCGGGCCGCTCGGGGACGGGCCCGGCTCGGGGGCTGGGTAGGCGGCGGTGGC
>CAZHGG010000938.1:0-2957 GCA_964531755.1 uncultured Polyangiaceae bacterium | reverse complement strand
GCGCGAGCTCACGGGCGCGGCCCTCCTGCGAGGCCGCGAGCGACGCCTCCGCCGCCAGGAGCACGAGCTCGGGGAACGCGCCCGCGCTCTGCGCCGCGGTCACGAGCCGTCGCGCGAGAGCCTCGGGGGACGCCCCCCCCGTGAGCAGCTCGTGCCGCGCGCGGAGGTACGCGGTCACCGGCACCCTGCCGCTCTTGCGCTCGAGCATGAGCAGCTTCTGCGACGCCGCCGCGAAATTCCCGGCGTCGAGCAGCAGCTCGATCTCCCAGAGCTCCGCCTGGGCGAGCGCCCCCGTCGTGGGTGGCTCGCGCGCCGCGTCGATGGCCTTCACGCAGGCGTCCAGCTTGGGCCCGCCGTGCAGGCGCGCGCGGAGCAGGTCGAGCAGCTTCGCTTGCCCGAGCGCCGCCCCCGTCGCCCCGCGCCCTCCGCCCCGGCCGGTGAGCTCCGCCAGCAGGCCAGGCAGGTCGGGCAGCGCGGGGAGCGTCACGCGCGCGTAGGTGTGCGCGCCGGGCTTCAGGCCTGCGGCGTGCTCCAGAGTGTCGAGCTCCAGGCGCGCCCCGTCCTCGAGGCGGGCCAGCTGCGCGGCCAGGGAGAGCGCCTGGAAGGCAGCCGTGACGCCGCGCCGACCGAGCTCACCCTCGAGGGCCTCGAGGTCGAGGAACGTGCCTCCGTACACCGCGGCGGACGCGTCGTAGCGCGTGGACTCGAAGAGCACAGCTGGGTCGAGCAGCGCCACCACTCGACGCGCGGGCCCTCCCCTCGCGAACGCCTGCGCGAGGCCCGGCACCATGCGCTTGGCGACGCTCGCCGCGAGCTCCGTCGTCAGCCCCATCTGCGCGAGGCGCGCCCGCGCGGCCCGCGCCGTCGTGCGGAACCCGCTCTCGACGCGGCCGGCGCTGCGGCCGAGCTCGCGCTCCTCGGGGTCGAAGAGCGCATACTCGACGTGGAGGGGCCCGCCGCTCGACTCGACGATCGTCAGGCCCTGGATCTTCAGCGTCGTTCGCACCCTCGTTCACCGTCGCGCAGCCGCGCCCCGAGTGGAAGCGTACTTCGCCCGAGGCGCGAGAGGCCACTTTCGCGGTGCGGTCTGGCGTCAGCGGCGAGGCCAGACCTCCACGCTCCCGATGAACCCCGCGTTGTTGGTGAACGGGTTCACGGTCAGTGTCTCGACGCCCGCGTCGCCCTTCAGCGGCACGCGCACCACCTCGAGGGACCCCGGTCCGCCGTCGGCGCCGGGCCGCGTGCGCACGCCGACGAGCTTGTCGGTCCCGTCGAAGGCGAAGCTCGACGGCGCGTCGGCGATCGCCGGATCGAGCGTCGTCTTCGAGGGATCCCAGGGGAACACGCCCCCGAGACCGAGGAGGAACTTCTGGCGGCCGCCCTCCGTGTACGACTCGAACGCGCTCGGGAAGTCTTGGGCGTTGAGGTCGAGCAGCACGCGCGACTGCTTCGTGCCGAGGTTCACCTCGTCGAGCCCGCGCCGCTGGGTGCCCCCGAAGGGGCCGCACCCCGCCGTGAGGATGAGCAGGCGGTCCTGCGCCGCGTCGTAGTGCGCCCTCGCTCCGAACGCGACGTTGTAGCCCGCGAGGGCGATCCCGCCGCCCCGCCCTGTGCCGCCGAGGTCCACGAGCGCGTCGGTGTCCGTGTCGATCGCGACGACGGTGCTCGCGAGCGCCGCCGGGCACGGCAGATCGTAGTTCGGGGGCACGACCGTCGTCTTGTCCACGTTCGCGAGCGTCACGTAGAGGCGCTTCTTCGCGGCCACGTAGACGGCCGACGTCATCTCCACGACGCCGTCCCGATCTTGCGGCGCGACGAGGCCGGCGAGGTCGATGGTCTTCACCGGAGCCGCGGCGTCGCCCTCGGTCGCCGGCGAGATCACGGCGATCGCGTTGCGCGTGTAGCGGAGGACGTAGGCCTTCGTGCCCGCGGAGGCGACGACCGCGATGGGATCGGAGTAGGCGTCCCCGCCGTCTGCGCGGTCGGAGAGCTTCACGTCGAACGTGCCGCGCACCTTCCACGGCTCGTCCTTGTCGAGCTTGGCCACCACGTCCACCGCTTGCTCGAGGAGCCAGACGTTGGCGCCGTCGGCGTAGGTGGCGCCGATGAAGCCCGGGAACCCGAGGCGCCCATCGATGGCGCGGGTGCGCAGGTTGATCGCCACGAGCTCGCTCGACGTGGCGTTGTTGATCGTGACGAGCGCCCGGGGGTCGGGCGGCGCCGCGTCGGGGGAGTCGACGCCCGCGTCCTTCGGGGGCTCGGGGACCTCCACGTCAGGACGGGACACGTCGAACGTCGCGTCCGTGCCGGCGTCGGTCGCGAACACCTGATCGTCGCCCGTGCAGGCCACGAAGCCGGCGGCTCCAGCCGCGACAATACCAAGAAGAATCGATAGCTTTTTCAATGACTTACTCCACCTGCGCAGCCCGCGCAGTCCCGAGACGGTGCCCCGCGCGCACGCGGGGCGAGTCGCCGTGACGTCCGGTCTCCGGGCTTGCGGATCGTCCTCCCCCGCGCCCTTCCCAGGCCGGTGGGCCCAGTGGCATTGCGCGGGTTCGTCCCCGTTCACCGTGGCGGGTGCCGCGCCGGGTTCTCACCGGCTTCCCTGCGGGGCGAGGGCCCCGCGACGTCGCGGATGGCGCGCGCGGAGGACGGGATGTCCGACGCGCGCCCCACGGTCGGACCGATAGCCCGCGCGCCCGGCGGATGCAACGACTCCCTTCCTCGGGCGGCGCGCTCAGCCCCCGTCGCCGGCGTCGCACGGGGCGGGCGGCACCTCGATGCGCCCCCACCTGCCGAGCTCGCAGCGGAGCACGTTGCAGAACTGGCAGGGGTTGGCGCAGCTGCCACAGAACTGCCCCTCCCTCGGGCAAGGCGCGCCGACGGCGGCGCCCAGGTCCGCCGGGCAGTCCCCGGCGTCGGCCGCGTCAGCCGCGGCGCCGTCCCGCGCGTCCCCC
>CAZHGG010000937.1:0-2964 GCA_964531755.1 uncultured Polyangiaceae bacterium | reverse complement strand
CCGGAGGGGCGAACCCGGGTCGATGGCGGGCCCGAGCCGAAGGCGAGGTCTCGAAGGCGAGGTCTCGCCATCAACGCCCTTGTCAGTGCCTCGGGATTCGTGAAGTGTGAGCGAGTGAGGAGCTGGGGGAGCCGGTCCGTGGCGAGGGGCGCGCAGGTCCGGCGGGGCGCGCGGTCGGCGCTCGCGCTCGGAGTGACCCTGGCCGTGGGCCTCGCCGCGCGCCCCAGCCACGCCTCTCCGGAGGACCTCTTCGGTTACGGGCCCCACAGCTCGGCGATGGGCGGCACCGGCGCGGCCTCGGCCCAGGGCTTCGAGGCGGCGTGGGCGAACCCGGCGCTGCTCTCTCGCCTCCGCGAGCGCAAGCTCACCCTCGGCTACGGCGGCGCGGCGTTCGGCCTCGCGACCCAAGCGGAGGGCGGCGAGCAAGAGGCGCGGGGCACCGCGGCGGCGCGCGGCGTGTTCATCGGGGTCGATCTCCCGCTGCCCTTCGGCGGCGTCTTGAAAGATCGCCTGGGCGTGGGGCTCGCGTTCTACACGCCCTCGGACATCATCGTGCGCGGGAGGCTCCTCTACCCCGAGAAGCCGCAGTTTCCGCTGCTCGGCGAGCGCGCGCAGTCGCTCACCGTGCGCGGCGGGCTCGGCGTCGACCTCAGCCACGGGCTGCGCGTGGGCGCGGGCTTCGCCGCGCTCGCGGAGATCGTGGGCGACGTGCTCGTGGCCACCGACTCGTCGGGCCGCGTGGGCACGCGGGTGGAGGACCAGCTCGTCACCACCTACGCGCCCACGCTCGGCGCCACCTACGATCTCCCGTTCTGGCGGGGCGGGCGCGTGGGGCTCACCTTCCGCGGCACGCTCGACGCGCGCTTCGCCGTGACGATCGACGCGACGAAGCTCTCGTCGCTGAACATCCCCGTGTTCAACATCTCCGGGCTCGCGCAGTACGATCCCTCGCAGGTCGCCCTCGAGGTGGCGCACGAGAGCGACGCGCGCACGGTCGCGCTGGGCGCCACGTACAAGCTCTGGAGCCGCTACAAAGGCCCCATCGAGCCCACGATCTCGTGCCCGCCGGGCGAGGAGGGCTGCGGCGCGCTGGTGCCCGCCGTCATCGGCTACTCGAACACGCTCGTGGTGCGCGCCGGCCTCGACGAAAAGGTGCATCTTGCACCTTCCGCGGTGGGCCACGTGCGCGCGGGCGCGTTCTTCGAGGGGACCCCGCTGCCCGCGACGCTCCCGGCCTCGGACGCCTTCCGCTTCGCCGACCGCACGACGGGCCCGGTGCCCACCCGGTACTACGACGCCGCGCGGCTCGCGGGCACGCTCGGGCTCGGCCTCTCGCTGAAATCGCCGCTGCCGCCGATCGACCTCGACATGTACACGCAGCTCCATTTCCTGCTGCCGCGCACCATGACGAGCGACCTCGGCGATGGGAGCGCCGAGCGCACGAAGGTGACCGGCCGCGTGCACGTCTACGGCCTCCTCGCGGGGGTGCGGTTTTGAGCGCGCGGGCGCCGGGGCGGGCGGGGCGGCTCGCGCTCGCGACGCTCGTGCTCGCGGGAGCGAGCGCGTGGTCGGGGGCGGCGCGGGCGAACCCCCACGACACGTTCGGCTTCGGCTCGCGCAGCACGGCGCTGGGCGGCGCGGTGGCGGCCGACGTGCGCGACGCCTCGGCCAACTACTACAACCCCGCGGGCCTCGCGCGCGCCCAGGGGCTCGAGCTCTCGATCGGCTATTTTCGCGCCTCGCACCACCTGTCGACCAACGGCGTCGACAACGAGGTCGACCCGGTGAAGGGCCTCGTGCTCGGGGTCGTCGCGCCGGGCGAGCTCCTGGGCGTGCGGTTCGCCTTCGGCCTCGGCGCGCACCTGCCCGACGACCGCATCTCGCGCGTGCGCGCCTTCCGCCAAGAGCAGCCGCGGTGGGAGCTCTACGACAACCGCAACCAGCGCCTCACGCTCGCGACCAACCTCGCGGTGGCGGTCACCGACTGGCTCGAGATCGGCGGCGGCCTCTCGTTCATGTCGTCCACGCGCGGGCGCCTCGACATCACCGGCTCGGCGAACATCTTCGCGCCGTCGCAGAGCCAGCTCCGCCACGAGGTCGACGCGGATCTCACCGCGGTGCGGTACCCCATCGTCGGGGCGCGCGTGGCCCTGACCGACCGCGTCGCCCTAGCGGCCGTCTACCGGCACCAGTTCCAGCTCGGCCTCGACCTCACCGCCCACCTCCAGGGCGACATCTCCGGCCTCACCACGGCGCGCTACGACCTCGCGACCTCGAGCGTGAACAACTACCTCCCGCGGCAGGTGGTGCTCGGCGGCTCGTGGGCCGTGAGCGACGCTGTGCGCGTGAACGCCGACTTCACCTGGCTCGAGTGGAGCGCCTACATCGCGCCGGTGGCGAAGCTCGACGTCGGCCTCGACATCCCCCCGCCGAAGGGCGGCTGGCCGGCGAGCATCTCGCCGCCCGAGACGCCCGCGCCGCTGAAGGTCGTGCCGCTGCGGCTCAGCGATCGCCTCGTGCCGCACCTCGGCGTGGAGTGGCGCGCCCTCGACCGCGCGTGGCTCCGCGGCTTCGTTCGCGCGGGCTACGAGGTGCAGAAGAGCCCGATCGCCGCGCAGACCTCGTCTGTGTCGTACATCGACCGCGATCGCCACACGGGGTCGCTCGGCCTCGGCCTCGTGCTCGTGCACCCCGGCGAGCTCATGCCGGGCTCGATCGCGCTCGACGGCCACGCGCAGCTCAGCGTGCTGCCCGAGGCCGACACGCTGAAGGCGAGCCCCGCCGACCTCGTCGGCGACTTCCGCGCGGGCGGCACCATCTGGAACTTCGGCGCCACGCTCACTGCCACGTTCGACGGCGCGGTCGTGGGCGCCGCTCGCCCCGCGGGGGTCGGCCCGGCCGCCGCGGGGGGCTATGCGAGCGCCCGATTACGCGGCGCGGGCGCGCGCGCGCGATGGTGGCCGG
>CAZHGG010000936.1:0-2967 GCA_964531755.1 uncultured Polyangiaceae bacterium | reverse complement strand
GGGCCCAGCGCTCGTCCTCGCGCCGCGCGTAGGCGCGCCACTCGTCGCTCGGGGGCGCGCCTTCGAGCGGCGCGATGCCGGCGAGCCAGCGCGCGCGCTCGTCGACCCCGCGCCCCGCCGCGAGGGCGACCCGCGACGAGGCAGAGAGCCACAGCGCGACCGGCGCGGTCACGAGGGCGCGGCGACGACCGAGGGCACGCACACAGGTTCTGTCGCACATCCCCGCCAAGCGCGCGAGCCGGGCGACGCGGCGCCCGCGACGACCGGACCATTTCCATGTATTATCCAATATTTACAGCTACAACAGGCGCCGCGCTTTGACCTCGAGGTAGCGCTTCACGAGCGAGGGGGTCACGTCCTCGGGGCGCGCGTCGAGCACGAGCACGCCGGCGTGGCGCAGCTCGCGCACGATCGCCTCGCGGAGGCCGAGCGCCTCGGCCGCGGCGGCGCGCACGAACAGATCGCGCTCGCCGTGGACGGGCGCGAGGGCGAGCGCCTCGACCTCCTCGTCGCGCATGAGCACGCACAGCGGCAGGTGCCGCGGCACGAGCCCGCGCAACGACGACGCGAGCTCCTTCGCCGAGCGGGGCTCGAGGAGGTTCGTGAACACGACGAGGAGCGAGCGGGCGCGCACCTTCGTGCGGAGGAACGTCATCGCGGCGCGGTAGTCGGTGGCGGCGAGCCCGGCCTCGAGGTCGTAGACGGCCCGGGTGAGCTTGCGACCCCCCGCGCGGCCGCCGCTCGGCGCGAGGAAGGTGCGCGGCAGATCGTCGAACGCCATGAGGCCCGCCTTGTCGCCGCCGCGGAGCGCCACGTCGGCGGTGAGCAGCGCGGCGTTCAGCGCGCGGTCGACGCTCGTGATGCCTCCGCTCTCGCCGCGCATGCCGCGGCCGACGTCGATCGCGAAGAGCACGTTCTGGTTCGACTCCGCCTGGAACTGCCGCACCGTGAGGTCGTCGCGGCGGGCGGAGGCGCGCCAGTCGACGTGGCGCACCTCGTCGCCGCGCTGGTAGGGGCGCAGGCGCTCGAACTCGGTGTCGCCGCCGCGCACCCGGAGCGAGCCGAGGCGCGCGTCCTCTCGGCCCTTGCGGCGCAGGAGCTCGAGCTCGCGGGCCGCGTGGACGTCGGGGTACACGTCGACCTGCTGCGGGAGCGGGAAGGACTCCTGCCGGTCGACGAGGCCGAGGAGCGACGCGTAGCGCACGGTGATCGCTCCGAGCTCGCGCGGCCCGCGGCGGGTGGGCCGGAGCTCGTACCGGACGACGGCGTCCCCGAGCGGCGGGAGCGTCACGGCGGCGGGCAGGCCGGTGGTGTCGGCGTGGGCGACGGGGTCGTCCATCACGGTGCCCGTGATCGCGCGCCGGCTGGTGTTGCGCAGCGTGAGCGTGACGAGGTTCGGGCGCCCGACGGACAGGATCGCCGCGATCTCGCGCTCGGCGCGCACACGCGAGCCGAGCGCGAGCGCCGCGTCGAGCGCCGCGGCGAGCACGAGCGCCGCGTCGAGCGCCCACATCACGGGCGCGAGCGACGGCGCGTACCCCGCCACGGTCCCGACGACCGCCGCGACGAACGCGAGGGCCACGAGGCGCTTGCGCGGGACGAGGCGGACCACCTTCAGGCGCCTCGGGGCACCGGCGTCGCCCGCACGATCTCGTCGATGCGATCGTCGGCCGTGAGGCCCTGCAGCTCGGCGTCGGGGTGGAGCATCACGCGGTGCCGGAGGATGGGCTTGGCCAGCGGCTTCACGTCGTCGGGCGTGACGAACGCGCGCCCCTCGCTCGCCGCGACCACGCGCGCGGCCTTCAGCATCGCGATCGACGCGCGCGGCGAAGCGCCGAGCTCAATCGCGCGGTCGTCGCGGGTGCGGCGCACGAGCTCGACCATGTACGACACCAGGGCGTCGTCGACGCGCACGCGCTCGCACATGCGCTGCATCTCGATGATTTCCTTCGCGTTTGTCGCCGACGCGACGCCGGCGAGATCCCTCGGGTCGAAGCCCGCCGCGTGGTGCTTCACGATGCGCTCCTCGACGTCGCGCGGCGGGCTCTCCACGTGGAGCTTCAGCAAGAAGCGGTCGAGCTGCGCCTCGGGCAGCGGGTAGGTGCCCTGCGACTCGACGGGGTTCTGCGTCGCGATCACCAGGAAGGGCGGCGGCAGCGAGCGGCTGACGCCGTCGACCGTGACCTGGTGCTCTTGCATCGCCTCGAGGAGCGCCGACTGGGTCTTGGCGGGGGCGCGGTTCACCTCGTCGGCGAGGAGGAGGCTCGTGAAGATGGGGCCGGGCACGAACGTGAACGCGCCGCCCTGGCGGTCGTAGATGGACGACCCCGTGATGTCGCTCGGCATGAGGTCGGGCGTGAACTGGATGCGCTTGAACCCGACGCCCGAGGCGGCCGCGAGGCTCCGCGCGACGAGCGTCTTGCCGAGCCCGGGCACGCCCTCGACCAGCACGTGGCCGCCCGCGAAGAGCGCGACGAGCAGCCCGAAGACGAGCTCCTCCTGGCCGACGACGACCTCCGCCATGCGCGCGCGCATGCGCTCGAAGGTGTCGGTGAAGCGCGACGGCGCGGAGGCGGGGCCGTCGACGGGGTCGACGCGGTCTGCGGGGGCTTCCTGGGTCACGTGGGGTCCTTGCTGGGCGCCGCGCGGGCGCTCGTTTTCACGTCGTGGGCGAGGGCGGCGCTGACCTGGGCCCGCAGCTCGCGGAGCGCGGCGAGCTCGTCGCCGCGCGGCGCGGCCCCTTGCTCGACCTCCTGCGCGCGCGACCAGAGGGCCTCGCTGGCCGCCAGCGTGGCGCCCGTCCGCGCGGAGAGGAACGCGGGGACGTCCGTTGCGCCCCGGGGCAGCGTGCGCCGGAGCCGGAGCTCGGCGAACCGCGCGAAGACCGCGAGCGCGTGCGCGGGGGTCGCGAGGCGCGCGTAGAAGCCGCCCGTCGCGAGGATGTGCTCGGAGAACGCGCGGCGGGCC
>CAZHGG010000935.1:0-2979 GCA_964531755.1 uncultured Polyangiaceae bacterium | reverse complement strand
GCCTCCGACGTCCTCGCCCCGGACGCGTCGGCGGCCGGCGCCGACGGAGAGCCGTGCGCGGCGGAGGCCGAGTGCGCCTCCGCCGGCCAGACCGTCGCCCCGGGCTTCGCGTCCTGCGACCGCGCGTGGCCCGGCGGGTACTGCCGGAGCTTCTGCGTCGCGCCCACCGCGCCTTCGGCGGGGGCGCCGCTCGACGCGCGCGACTGCCCTCGCGGGTCGGCGTGCCTGCCCACCTACATGGCGAGCGGCGTGGGCCTCTGCCTGCGCGCCTGCACGACCGACGCCGAGTGCCGCGTCCCCGAGGGCTACTACTGCCGCCGCGAGTTCGCGGGCGTGACGACGTCCACCGGCGTGTGCGCGCCGCCCCACTGCAAGAGCCGCGGCTGCGCGGGAGGCGACTGGAGCTGCTGATTGGCCATGAGCGAGGTTGGTGGTCGCTGTCGTGTCCAGAGGCCTCTCCGGTGACCAGTCGACAGCGCCCGCTCGTGTGCTTTGCTAGGACGATGAAGCTCTCCTCGGCCGCGCTCGTCGCCTCGCTCGTCGTGACGCCTGCGCTGGTCGCCTGCGGCAGCGACACGCCCGCCGTGAGCGCCCCGCTCGACGCCTCCGCGCTCGACTCGGGCCGCGGCCCGGAGCAGACGGGGCAGGCCTGCCGCGCCCCATCGGATTGTTATTCAGGCCTCGGCGATAGCGGTGCGTTGAGGGGAGAGGTGCAGTGCCTCGATCGCGTGACGAATGGCTACTGCACGCACCTCTGCGACGCCGACGCCGACTGCTGCGCGGCCCCCGGCGAGTGCAGAGGTGGGCTGAAGCAGGTGTGCGCTCCCTTCGAGTCGACAGGCAAGAAGATGTGCTTCCTGAGCTGCGAGCCGGCGGACGTCACCGCCGGGATCGCGGCGCTCGGCCCCGTGTTGTTCGAGACGGGCACGAAGGAAGATGCCTATTGCCACAGCTACGCCTCTCCGTCGCTCGGCTGCCGCTCCACCGGGGGCGGCAAGGAGAACCGCAAGGTGTGCCTCCCCTGAGCCCAACGCGCGCTTGTCGCCGCAGGGCTCACGCGCGTCGCGCCCAGTGCGTGAGCAGACCGGCGAGCGCGCCGCCGAGCACGAGCCACGTCGCGTTGACCTTCTTGAAGCGCAGCAGGACCCCGGCCGCCACGAGGGCGAGGCCGAGCGCGGGGAGGTCCACGATGGCCGCGCGGGCGAGCTGAGCCGTCACAACGACCATGAGCGCCAGGGACGCCACGTTGACGCCGTCGAGGAACGCGCCTGCCCGTGCCGAGGCGCGCAGGCGCGGCACGAGCGGGCCGCTCAGCGCCACCAGCACGAACGCGGGCAGGAAGATGCCCACCGTCGCGGCGAGCGCCCCGGAGGGCCCGGCGAGCACATACCCCACGAACGTGGCCGTCGTGAACACGGGGCCGGGCGTGACCTGGCCGACCGCGACAGCGTCGATGAGCTGCGCCTCCGTCAGCCAGCCGAGGCGCTCCACCAGGTCGGCGCGGAGGAAGGCCACGAGCACGTAGCCGCTCCCGTAGAGCACCGCGCCGGTCTTGCAGAACACCCAGAAGATCGACTTGACCGAGACCGCGGACGCGGCGCCCGCCACCGCGGCGCCCGAGAGGGGCGCGAGGGGCGCGAGCGGAGCCGGGCGGGGGGGCGCTTCTTCGGTCGAACCATCGCCGCGCCGAGTCGGGGGCGGGCTCGACGCGGTCGCCACCGAGAGCAGCCCGGCGCCGAAGAGCACCGCGAGCTCGTGCGCGCCCACCGCCGCGAGGGCCGCCGCGAGGCCCCCGAGCGCCCTCAGCCGGCCTGTCTTTGCGGCCTTGGGCGCGAGCCCGGCGATCGCCTGCACCACCACGCCCAAGATGACTGGCTTGACGCCGTAGAGGAGCCAGCCCGCGGCGGGCAGCGCTCCGTAGCGGACGTACGCGAAGCCGCACGCCGAGGTGAGCAGCATCGCGGGGAGGATGAAGGCGGCCCCGGCCACGAGCAGGCCCGCGAGCCTCCGCCGCTCCCACCCGATGTGGATCGCGAGCTCGGTCGAGTTTGGCCCGGGGATCAAGCTCGTCGCGCTCACCAGGTCGAGGAAGCGCTCCTCGCTGAGCCACCGCCGTCGCCGGACCACCTCGTCGTGCATCATCGCGACGTGCGCCGCGGGGCCGCCGAACGCCGTCGCGCCGAGGCGCAGGAAGAGCGCGGCGAGCTCGCCGAGGGAGGTCTCGTCGCGGACCTCCTCGGAGCGCGACGGGGCGTCGGGGGGGGACATCGGGGCTCGGGGACGGGGCGCTTCGTGACGCGCCGGACCGCGAGCGTAGCAACTCTCGCCGGGCGCGGCGCGCCTTAGGCGAGGCTCTGCACGCGCACGAGGCGGTAGCCGCTCGGGCCGCGCATCACGGTGTCGAGGTAGCCGCGGCCGTCGTGCTCGTACCGCAACTGAACGCCGAGCGCGTGCCCCGCGAGGAGCGCGCCGAGCGCCTCGTTCACCGGCGTGGCACCCTCGGTCACGTAGCGCTCGGCCGCGTGCTTGAGCGTGACCGACACGCGCTCGCAGAGGAGCTCGACGTCCGTGAAGAGCGCGCGCACGGTCGCCTCGTCGAGGTCGGCCATCTGCACGGGCGGCAGCTCGAGGTCGCCGGGGTCGCCGCTCTGGGGCTCAGACGTCACCGCGAGGCCCCCTCCGGGAGAGCACGATGTCGAAGCCGTTGATGGGGGCGGGGCACACGCCCACGCACACGCCGCAGCCGGTGCAGGCGTCTTCGTCGACGCGTGGTCGGCCCGCCTCCACGACGATCGCGCCTGGCACCGGGCAGCGCTCCGAGCAGGTGGAGCAGAAGGAGCCTGTCAGGGCGAGGCACGCGTGCGCGCGCACCCGCACCTTGCCGCCCTCGGGGATGACCACGGCGTGTCCGGCGGCGCGCCCTGCGGCTCGCTCTGCGCCGAGGCCGACCCGCGTCGTGGGCACCGCGGGGAGGCCGGG
>CAZHGG010000934.1:0-2984 GCA_964531755.1 uncultured Polyangiaceae bacterium | reverse complement strand
TCGACAGCAACGATCAGACCTTCAAGTTCAACCAGATGATCACGCTCTCGGTCGGTTTCGCGTTCCCGTCGCAGCCCTCCCTGAGCGAGTAGCCGCACCGCGATCCTCCGCGCCGGCGCGGGCCCTCGGGCTCGCGCCGCGCCTCATTTTGTCTCCTCCGCGCGCACACGGGCCCCCTTTAGCGCAGTCTACCCGCGTTGCAAGTCCTCAGAAATCATGGCTAAATTCCGCCGCTGCCCTTCCCTCGCCGCGCGCGCGCGTCACACTTGTGAGAGTGACTCGAGGTGGCGGCATGGCGATGAAGCGCGGCACGGGCGGATTGTTCCTGCGGGGGCTCACGCTGGGCGCGGCTGCGCTCGCGCTGCTCGCGGCCGGGTGCGTGAGCGCGCGGCCACCGGAGGTGTCCCCCGCGGTGCTCGCCGACGCGGCGCGCGGCGTGGTCGCCGTGGCCACGGCCGGCGAGGAGGGCGCCGACCACGTGACGCTGTGCTCGGGCGCGCTGGTCGCCCCGAACCTCGTGCTCACGGCGAGGCACTGCGTGACCCGCGCCCTCACGTCGACCCCCGCGTGCGACGCGGAGGGGCGCTCCCACAACGGCGTGCACCTCTCGGCCGACGTGGATCCCGGCCGGATCACGATCTACGTCGGGAGCCGCGTCCGGCCGGACGTCGACACGCCCGTGGCCCACGCCGAGCGCACCCTGCACCCCAAGGGGCGCGTGCTCTGTGACGCCGACGTCGCCTTCCTGGTGCTCGACCGCGCCGTCGCGGGAGCGCGGGTGCTCCCGCTGCGCCTCCATGGCTCGGTCGAGGCGGGCGACTGGGTCGTGCCCGTGGGCTTCGGCGGGGGCATGAACAACGTCGTCGGCCTGCGCGTGGCGCGCAACGACAGCCGCGTGCTCGCGATCGGGCCCACGGCCAACGTGCGCACCGGCGCCGTGCTCGGGCCGCGCGAGTTCGAGGTCGACCAGGCGACCTGCCGCGGCGACTCCGGCGGGCCCGCGCTCGACGCGCGCACGGGGGAGGTGGTCGGCGTCGTGTCGCGGGGCGGGAGCTGCCTCGCCTCAGGCAACCACGTGTACACGCGCGTGGACGCCTACGCGCGGCTCGCGGCGCACGCCTTCCTCACCGCCCAGCGCGTCGCGGCGGCGAACCTCGCGAGGCGCGAGCTCGAGGCGGAGGAGCGGTGACTCAGCCGCGCGCGCCCTCGAGCTGCGCGTTCAGCTCGGCGCCGATGAGCAGCGCCAGGCTCGTGAGCCAGAACCACACGAGGAGCACGGCGACGGCCGCCAGGCTCCCGTAATAGAGCGTGTACTGGCCCAGGGAGCTCACGTAGAGGCCAAACGCCCACGAGATCACCAGCCACAGGACGATGGCGAGCACAGCGCCCGGCCAGATGCGGCGCCGCACCCCCTTCGGGTAGGCCACGGCCACGCGGTAGAAGATGGCGACGCCGCACACGCTGAAGCCGAAGAACGCGCCGAGCCCGAGGGCCTTGTCGACGTGCGCGCGCAGGCGGATCGCCGACTCCGGGATGTGGAGGCCCGCGGCGGCCGCGGGCGCGTCGTGCGTGGCGGTCGCGATCGCCTCCCAGCCCACCGCGAGGAAGGACACCGCGCACACCGCGGCGAGCCCGCCAGCGACGAACGCGAGCGAGAGCAGCCGCTTCTTCCAGTAGGGGCGGCGGGTGGGCACGGTCAGCGCGCGCTCGAACGCGTCCATCATCCCGTGCACGCCGGACGAGGCGAGCCAGAAGAAGCCGCCCACCGCCAGCGGGGCGAGCTTCAGGTCGGCGGCGGCCAGACGCTCGAGCTCCTGCCGAGAGATCATGACGACCGGGGACGGGGCGGAGGAGAACACGGGGGCGAAGAAGGCCTCGACGTCCCGGGTGCGCGCGAACCGCCCGAGCAGCCAGCCGGCCACGACCATGAGCGGCAGGAGGCTCAAGAAGAAGTGGAACGCCATGGCCGGCGCTGCGCTGAGGCCGTCGTGGTGGTAGAGGCCCTCCGCGAGGCGGCGCACGGTGCGGCCGAGGCGCATCACCCAGTGGGCGGACTCGTGGAGCGGTGGGGACAGCTTCCCGGCGGGCGGCGGCTGGGCCACGCGCTCAGGCGACGGCGGCGCCGTTGGGTCCGCCGAGGGTTCGGGCTGTTGCATGGCGCGCGCGCTTCGATGTGACGCACGCGTCGCCCATGTGTCAAGCTCGGGGCGTGAAGCGCGCGTTCCTCACCCTCGTCACCTCGCTCGTGCCGGCGTCGATCGTCGCCGCCAGCGGATGCTCCACGGGCGCCACGAGCGCGGACGCCGCGGCCGACGCTGCGCCCGACCGCGTGCGGCTCGCGAAGCCGATCATCATCGACGCGAAGTGCCACATCGAGATCGACACCCCGGCGCTGCTCGACAGCCCGCACGTCGCGATCGACACGCCCGTCGCGTACAACTCGAACCCGCCCGCGAGCGGACCGCACTACCCCATTTGGGCCGCGTTCCAGGAGTACCAGACGCCGGTCGATCGCCGGTACTACGTCCATGATCTCGAGCACGGCGCGGTCGTGTTGCTCTACAACTGCGCCGCGAAGGACGCGGGCGCGGAGTGCGCAGCGAACGTCGCCGGCTTGCGCGCGGCGGTCGCGTCGATCCCCAGCGACCCGCTCTGCGCGGGCACCGACGTGCGCGTGCGGGCGATCATCACCCCCGATCCGCTGCTCGACGTGCCGCTCGCGGTCGTCGCGTGGGGGTGGACGTACAAAGCCGACTGCCTCGATCAGCCGTCGCTCAACGCGTTCACGAACGCGCACTACGGGCAGGGCACCGAGGCGGTGTGCGCCAACGGGCAGCCGCAGTTCTAGGGCGCTCCGCGCTCGCGCGCTAGAGGCCCTCGTGCGGGTTGTCGGCCGAGGGCGCGGCGGGCCCCTCGGGAGACGCGGCGGTGTCGGACGCGGCGGGCGGGCTCGCCTCGGCGGTCGGTGCGGCGGGCGGGCCTGC
>CAZHGG010000933.1:0-2987 GCA_964531755.1 uncultured Polyangiaceae bacterium | reverse complement strand
GCGGCGCGCAAGGGCTGCGCGGCGGCCGGGGCGGCTCGGGCTCGGGCGGCCCGGAGGCGCGACGCGCGGGCGCCTGACGCGCGGTGGGGATCGGGCGCGAGCGGGCCCGAATGGGGTACAGTGGGCGGGCTGGCATCGCGGCTGCAGAGCGCTCGGCTCCCCCGCGAGCCCAAGGAGCCCCCATGTCGTCGATCGAACGCTTCCGCCGCAACGTCGTGACCGCCGAGGAGACCGACTCCGTCATCGGCGTGGCCAGGCGCATGCGCGACGAGAAGATCGGCTGCGTGATCGTGGTGCGCGAGGGGCTGCCCGTCGGCATCCTCACCGACCGCGACGTGGCGCTCCGGGTCGTCGCCGAGGGGCGCGATCCCTCGAAGACCAAGGTCTCGGACGTGCTCACGTACGGCCCGGCCACCGTGTCGGAGACCGACGAGGTCGAGACGGCCGTGCTCCGCATGCGCGAGCACGGCGTGCGCCGCGTGCCCATCGTGGACGCGAGCGGCCGGGTCACGGGCATCGTCACCGCGGACGACGTCATGGTCCTGCTCGGGCGCGAGCTCGGCGCGATCGGCGAGGTCATCGAGGACGGCGCGGACGCCGACGAGAGCCGGTAGAGCGGCGAAATTACTGCTAGACTTGCGCCATGTCCGATAGCAGCGAGCGCCTCATCGAGACCATTCGCCAGTCGATCATCGGGGACGACCGGGTGATCGACGGACCGTACGGCCCGCGCCGGCTCACGTACGCGGACTACACGGCGTCCGGCCGCTCGCTCGGCTTCATCGAGGACTTCATCCGCGACGAGGTGATGCCGCTCTACGCCAACACGCACACCGAGACCTCCAGCACGGGGCGCCAGACCACGCGCTTTCGCGAGGACGCGCGCGCGATCATCGCGGCGGCCACCGGCTGCACCGACGAGGACTGCGTCATCTTCTGCGGCTCCGGGGCGACCGCCGCGATCAACAAGATGATCGACGTGCTGAACCTGCGCCTGCCGGCGAATCTCGACGCGCGCTACGGGCTGCGCGCCCACATCCCGCCGGGCGACCGGCCCGTCGTCTTCATCGGACCCTACGAGCACCACAGCAACGAGGTCCCGTGGCGCGAGTCGATCGCGGAGGTCGTGACGATCGACGAGGACGCCGACGGCCGCGTGAACCTGAAGAGCCTCGAGGCGCAGCTCGTCCGCTACGCGGCGCGCCCGCTCAAGATCGGGAGCTTCTCGGCGGCGTCCAACGTGACGGGGATCGGCACCGACACGCGCAAGGTCTCGGCGCTGCTCCACAAGCACGGCGCGCTCGCGTTTTGGGACTTCGCGGCGGCCGGCCCGTACGTGAAGATCGAGATGAACATGGGCGACGACGGCGAGGATGGCCGGCTCGTCTACAAAGACGCCATCTTCCTCTCCCCGCACAAGTTCATCGGCGGGCCGGGCACCCCAGGCCTGCTCATCGCCAAGAAGAAGCTCTTCACGAACCGCGTCCCGACCACCCCGGGCGGCGGCACGGTCGCCTTCGTCACGGCGGACGCGCACGAATACCACGCGGAGCCTGTCCACCGCGAGGAGGGCGGGACCCCCGCCATCATCGAGTCGATCCGCGCGGGGCTCGTGTTTCAGCTCAAGGACGCGGTCGGCTGGGAGGCCATCCGCGCGCGCGAGCAGGCGTTCATCGCCCGCGCGATCGCCCGGTGGCGCGAGTGCGAGAACATCCACATCCTCGGCAACGTCGACGCGTGGCGGCTCTCCATCGTGAGCTTCATGGTCCGACACGGCGACGGCTACCTGCACCACAACTTCGTCGTGGCCCTCCTGAACGATCTGCTCGGCGTCCAGGCGCGGGGCGGCCTCTCGTGCGCGGGCCCCTATGGGCACCGCCTCCTCGGCATCGACGCGAGCACGTCGAAGCGCTTCCAGTGCGCGATCCTCGCGGGGCTCACGGGCGTGAAGCCGGGGTGGGTCCGCATCAACTTCAACTACTTCGTGTCGGACCTCGTCTTCGACTTCATGGTCGACGCGGTCGCCTTCGTCGCGCAGCACGGGTGGAAGCTGATCCCGCACTACCGGTTCTGCCCAAAGGCCGGCCAGTGGACGCACCGCAAGGGGCGCCCCGGGGCCCTTAGCCTGCGCGATCTCGAGTACACGGGCGGGCAGCTCTCCTACACGACGCAGCGCCCCACGGCGCCCGAGCGGGCGCTGCGCGCCTACCTCGCCGAGGCCGAGCGCATCGTGGCGGAGGCGGACCGCGGGGCGGCGACGCTCGAGATCGAGGATCCCATCATGCCCGAGGACGCGGAGCCCCTGCGCTGGTTCCCGCTCCCGAGCGACATCAAGCGCGAGCTGCTCGCCCCCGAAAACCGGCGCCCGCTGCCGATCCACCTCGGCGCCTAGCGCTCGCGCGCGGGGCTGGCGCCGGTGTTGCAAGGGAGGGGCGCATGGCTCCCCCGACGCACGACGATCTCACACACCCGCCCGATCTCGCCGGCCACCCTCGGGGCACGGGCGCGACCCGCACGCGGCGCCCGCGGTACGTCGATCTGCTGCCGCCGTGCAACGCGGCGTGCCCCGCGGGCGAGAACATCCAGGAGTGGCTCGGGCTCGCGCAGGCCGGGAAATTCGAGGCGGCGTGGCGCGCGCTCGTGCGCGACAACCCGTTCCCCTCCGTGCACGGGCGGGTCTGCTACCACCCGTGTGAGGGCGCGTGCAACCGCGGGGAGATCGACGCCGCCGTAGGCGTGCACGCGGTCGAGCGGTTCCTCGGCGATCGCGCGCTGGCGAAGGGCTGGCAGCTCGACCCGCCCCTGCCCGCCACGGGCCGCCGCGTGCTCGTGGTGGGCGCGGGCCCGAGCGGCCTCTCGGCGGCCTACCACCTCGCGCGGCTCGGCCACGAGGTGTGCGTGCGCGACGCCGCGCCGATCGCCGGCGGCATGATGCGCTACGGCATCCCCGCGTACCGCCTGCCGCGCGCGGAGCTCGCCGCCGAGGT
>CAZHGG010000932.1:0-2989 GCA_964531755.1 uncultured Polyangiaceae bacterium | reverse complement strand
GGAGAGCCCGTCGCTACCGACGACCAGGGTCGCGGGGACGTACATGAGGGCGAAGGCGACGAACAGGCCGCCAGCGGCGATGAGGCCCGCGCTGGCCCCGAGCAGCGGCGCGCCGCCTGCGGTGAGCACCACCGCCGCGAGCGCGAGCCGCAAGAGCACCGCGCCCGTGAGAAAAGGGGGCGGACCCACGCGGAACGACACGCGCGGGGGGAGCGCCGCGGGGTCTGCCACGGCGTGCGCCAGGGGGTCTGCCAGTGGAGGGCCGAGGGACACAGCGCGAGCGTAGCGCAGGTGGCACGGGCGAGTTCCGGCCGGCGCGCGCGTGCAGGAACTGCGCGACGCTTTTTCTGGTCTCGAAACGTGCATCTGGCAGGCGTCGGGTGCACGCTGTGGGCTGCCATGAAAGCTCTCAGAACCCACCTCCACACGTGCCTGCTCGTCGCGCTGGCCACGGCCTGCGGATCCACCACCGTCGTGCCCGATGGGGAAGACGCGGGGCCGCCCGTCGAGGACGCCGCGGTCCCCCCTGTCGACGCGCCGAAGCCGATCGACGCTGGCGTGCCCGACGCGCGTCCGGACGCGGCGGACGCGGCGGACGCGGCCGCGGGCGCGCGCGTCGACGTGTCGGCCCCTTCGGGGCCCGCCACGAACGAAGCGGGGGGCACGGTCACGTTCACGGTGAGCCTCACCGTCGCGCCGAAGGCCAATGTCGTGCTGCCGCTCGCGGTGTCGAAGCCCACCGAGGCCTCGGTCGACGTGCCCCAGCTCACCTTCACGCCCACGAACTGGAACACCCCTCAAAAGGTGACAGTCAAGGGCCTTGACGACACGGTCGTCGACGGCGATCAGCCGTACACCGTGAGCGTGGGCCCCGCGACGGGCGCGGGCTCGGGCTACGAGGGGCTCAGCGGCGCGCCGGTGTCGCTCAAGAACGAAGACGACGACACCGCGGGCTCGTTCGTGGGCGCGGTGGCGGACACGGCCACCGAGGCGGGCGGCGCGGCGACGTTCACGGTGCGGCTTCGGACGAAGCCCACGGCCGATGTCACGATCCCCGTCGCGAGCTCCGATCTCACCGAGGGCACGACCGACGTCGCCTCGCTCACCTTCACCCCCCTCACGTGGGACACGCCACAGACCGTCACCGTCACGGGCGTCGACGACCGATACGTCGACGGCCCCATCACCTACCCGATCACGCTCGGCGCCGCGACGAGCGCCGACCCGCTCTACCAGGGGGTCGACCCCACCGACCCCATGGTGACCACCACCGACGACGACGTGGCCTCGCTCGTGCTCGGCGCGCCCAGCGGCACGCACACGACCGAGCGCGGCGGCGCCGTCACGTTCGACGTGAAGCTCGGCGCGCGGCCCACCGTGAACGTCGTCGTGCCGGTGCGCGTGAGCGACGCCACCGAGGCGCGCGTCTCGGCCGCGTCGCTCACGTTCACGACCAACAACTGGGACACCCCGCAGACCGTGACGGTCACGGGCCTCTCCGACGCGCTCACCGACGGCCCGCAGCCGTACGACGTGCTGCTCGGCGCGAGCACGAGCGCCGAGGCGCCGTTCGCGGGGCTCACGGGCAAGGTCTCGCTCGTGAACGACGACGACGTCCTCACGGCGTACACCGACTACTCGATCAACCAAATCCTCAGCGCGGGGCAGAGCAACGCGATCGCGAGCGGCGGCACGCGGAACGACGCGGGGCAGGGCTTCCCGCAGTTCACGTTCACCGGCCCGCACGCCACCTACACGAACCTCGCGTTCGACACCGGCGGCGCGGCCGTGGGGGCCGTGGGCCCGTTCACCGCGATCGGGTGCAACGGCAGCGGCTGCGCGTCCGGCGCGCGGCGCGTGCCGGTCGGCTTCGGGCCCCTGCAGGAGGGCGACCGCCACATGAGCTACCAGGTGGAGACGCACTCCACCGCGATGGCCAACCGCATCAACGACATCGCGCGGGCTGACTACTTCCCCGGCACCCCTTACACGAAGCACGACGTGCTCGTGAGCAACCACGGCCGCTCGGGCTACAACTACGCGTGCCTGCGCAAAGGGGGCTGCGGCTACAACGCGTACTCGCTTCCCGCCACCGGGTACCCGCCCTTCACCGAGGGCATCGAGCAGGCCACGTGGGGCGCGCAGCTCGCCGCCGCCGCCGGGCGCACGCACGTCGTCCGCGCGGTCACCTTCATCCACGGCGAGGACGACCACTACAACTACGGCGACCTCTACCCCGTCAACCGGCGCGCCGGCGGCGGCAACCTCGCGGACTACGCCGCGGCGCTGGGCGAGCTCCAGACCGACTACGAGACCGACATCCGCGCGGCCACCGGCCAGGCCGAGGGCGTGCCGCTGTTCCTCTCGCAGATGCAAGGCTGGACGAGCACCAACGTGCTCCCGGCCGATCCCGACTACATCCCGCCCACGTCGAGCCCCATCCCTGTGCAGCAGTACCGGGCGCACAAGGCGAACCCGATGATCGTGCTCGTGACCCCGGGGTACAGCCTGCTCTTCAACGACTGCCTCCACTTCAACGGCTTCGGGCAGCGGAAGCTCGGCGAGTACTTCGCGAAGGCGTACGCGAAGTGGGTCTTCGAGGGGACCAAGTGGGAGCCCACGGGGCCGATGTCGATCACCCGCGCGGGCGCGGTCGTCACGGTGAAGTACCACGTGCCCGTGCCGCCGCTCGTGCTCGATACGACGAACGTGTCGAACCCCGGCAGCTTCGGGTTCCGTTACCTCACGGGCGGCTCGAGCAAGATCGCGAGCGGCACGGCGCAGACCATCCAGAGTGTGGCCGTCACCGCGCCCGACACCATCACCATCACGCTGGCGGCGGTGCCTACCGGCGCGAACCAGCGCCTCGAGTACGCGAACTTCTTCAACTTCAACGGCACCGGGCGGCCGGGCTGCCCCGGGCCCACGCAGGGAGTGCGCGGCAACGTGCGCGACTCCGACCCCGCCACGAGCAGCACCGACGGCAAGC
>CAZHGG010000931.1:182-2993 GCA_964531755.1 uncultured Polyangiaceae bacterium | reverse complement strand
CGTCCCCGCCTCCGCTCGCTCGCGCCTCGCTTGCCTCGCGTGCCTCGCTTGCCTCGCTTGCCTCGCTCGTCGCGCGCCCTCGGCGCGCTCGGCCTCGCCGCCGCGCTCACCGCGTCTGCGACCGTCGCGCGCGCCGCGACGCTGGAGGTCGGGCCGGGCAAGCAGTACGCCGAGCTGTCGGCCATCGCCCGCATCGTGAAGCCCGGCGACGTGGTGGAGGTGCAGGGCGACCACACCTACGCGCCCGTCGAGTTCAACGTGAACGGCACCCAGGCGGCGCCCATCACCATCCGCGGCGTCCGCGTGAACGGCAAGCGCCCGATCGTGAAGGGGGGCGAGAACACCGTCCTCATGCACGGAAACTTCTATGTTTTCGAGGGTTTCGAGGTCACGGGCGGCAGCGGCATCTGCGTGGTCCACAAGGCCAACGGGATCACCCTCCGCGACGACGTGATCCACGACTGCCCGCGCCACGGCATCCTCGGCACCGACCAGGAGTCGGGCTCGCTGCTCATGGAGTACGTCGAGGTGTACGCGGCCGGCAGCGAGCGCTCGGGCGAGGCGCTGAAGCACCCGGTGTACATCGCGACCGACGAGAAGATGTACCCCAAGTCGGTGTTCCGGATGCAGCACTGCTACGTGCACGACGCGAACGGCGGCAACTCGGTCAAGTCGCGCGCCGAGCGCAGCGAGATCTACGGCAACTGGCTCGAGGGCGCGCAGTACTACGAGATCGAGCTCATCGGCCCCGACGACGACAGCGGCGACACGGTCACCGCGCCGCGCGAGGACGGCGACGTCGTGGGCAACGTGCTCTTTCAGACCAAGTCGACCTCGTACGTCGTGCGCGTCGGGGGCGACGGCACGGGGCGCACTGGCGGGCGCTACCGCTTCGTGAACAACACGTTCATCCTCGGGTCTCACCCGAACAACGCCGGCGCGCTGCGCGCGTCGTACGCGCTCGACTCGCTCGAGCTCTACAACAACGTGTTCTCCAAGGCCTCGGGCCCGATGGACTACCTCGTCCGGGAGACCGATCTCACCTGGATCTCGGGCCGCCAGATCGCCGGCGCGAACAACTACATCACCCAGGGCTCGGGCAACATCCCGGCCACGCTCACCGGGAACATCCTCGGCACCAACCCGGGGTTCGTCGACCTCGCGAAGAAAGACGTGCGCCTCGCCGCCGGCAGCCCGCTCATCGACAAGGGCACCGCCACCACCGCGCGCACCGACGCCTTCGCGTTCCCGTCGCCCCTCGCGAAGGCCACCCACACGCCGCCCCTCCGGGTGCTCGCGTCGGTGGGGCGGGCCTCGCCTCGCCTCGCGGTCGGCGCGCTCGACGTGGGCGCCTTCGAGCTCGGCAGCCCCACCGAGGAGCCCGGCACCCCCGGCACGGAGCCCCCGCCGGGCCCGTCCGCGCCCCCGCCGGGCACGCCCGAGCCGCCGCCCGGCCTCCCCGGCCTCCCCGGCAGCCCCGGAGCGAGCGACGACGGCGGCGCGGGCGGCGCCACCCCCACCTCCTCGGGCTGCGGCTGCGGGTCGGTGGGCACGCCGACCCACTCGCTGCTCGCCGGGGCGGGCCTCATGGCGGCCCTCGGGCTGCTCGGCCGCGCGCGCGCGCGACGCCGTCGCTGAAGGGACCCACGGCGCCCGCTCGCGGGGCGCGCGTTGCGTGTTGCGCCCGAAGGCGCATGGGCCATACTCCGCGGCATGCGCGCCCTCTTCCTTGCCTTGCCGCTGGCCCTCGCCCCCCTCACCACCCTCGCGTGCTCCAGCGACGATCCTGGCGGCTCGGGCACGCCCGCGCCCACCTCGACGACGACCACCACGACGCCCGTCCCCACGGTGCTCCCCGACGGCGCGCCGAACCCGGACGCCACGCCGACCGACGGCGGCAACCCCGATCCCGACAGCGCCGTGCCCCCGACCGACGGCGGCAACCCCTCGACGCCCGGCGTGGTGGGCGTCAACGGCATCGCCGATTGGGACGCCCTCGGGGAGAAGGCCAAGGTCAACACGTTCCGCAGCTTCTTCCTGCACCAGTCGGTGGGCGGCGATCTCGAGGACGGCGCGCAGTTCAACGGCTACAAGTTCGAGTACGTCACGAGCGGCGCGACGAACCTGAAGCAGGGCCTCAACGGCGGCCTCTTCTCCACGAGCAACGGCAACCCCGCGGGGAAGATCGCGGAGTTTCGCTCGATGGCGATCGCGAACCAGTCGAACCTCCGCGTGGCCATCATGAAGTTCGGCTACGCCGACATCGTCGACGGCAAGGCGGCGGGCGCGCAGACCGCCTACCAGTCGGCCGTCGCGGCGGTGAAGGCGGCCGGCGTGCGCGTCCTGCACGTCACGCCGCCCTTCGTCTACAACGTGCCGGCCGAGAACGCGCCCAAGCAGGCGATGCGCTCGTGGATGATGGCCACGTTCCCGAGCGACATCATCTTCGACCTGCAGGACATCGAGAGCACCGAGCCCGGCAGCGGCACACGCTGCGAGCGCGGCGGCTCGTGGGAGATCTGCAACTCGATCCGCTCGACGAGCGGGTGCCCCAGCCTGAACCAGGGCGTCGACTCGGCCTCGGGTCAGGGCCACCTCTGCTACACGCACGCCAAGCGCATCTCGAAGGCGTTCCTCTACGCGATCTACCTCGCCGGCAAGTGAGGCGCGCGCGACCGGGCCAGGCGGCTCGGCGCGGGGCGCGACACGCGGCACCTTGGCGAGGCGCTCGCTCGCGGAGGTCCCCACCGCGCTCGCGGTAGCACCCGAGCACCGTCTTCGTGAAGATGCGCGTCAACTCTTCGACGTGCC
>CAZHGG010000931.1:0-172 GCA_964531755.1 uncultured Polyangiaceae bacterium | reverse complement strand
CCGGCAGCTCATCGAGATGGGCCGGCGGGCTCTCGCACCGACGCGCGCGCAAAGACACTCACGGAGGGAGCGCCTCCCCTCGGGCGGGGACACCCGAACCTCACGCACGGAGCCCCGATCTGCACGCGGGCACACCCGATCTGCACGCGGGCACGCCCGATCTGCACGCGGG
>CAZHGG010000930.1:0-2994 GCA_964531755.1 uncultured Polyangiaceae bacterium | reverse complement strand
TCGGGCTCGCCATCGACCTTCGTTCGCCCCTTCGGGGCTCACTGCCGGTGCATGGCAGACCTCGCCTTCGGCTCGGGCTCGCCTTCGACCTTCGTTCGCCCCTTCGGGGCTCACTGCCGGTGCATGGCAGACCTCGCCTTCGGCTCGGGCTCGCCATCGGCTCACTCCCAGGTTCACCATCGAGCCAGCCTATGCGCAGAGCGCGCCACGGCGCGACATCGACGTGTGGGGGCCTCGCCTCACCGCCTCGAACGGCCTCACTCCGCGGGGTGGAACAGCTCGTGGAGGTAGTGGGCCTTGTGGGCAACGTACACGTGCCCCACAGGCGCGTCGGACTTCATGAGGCTCCGCGCGACGCCTTCGTCGATGAGCGTGTCGTCGTGGTCGCGACCGAGGAGGCAGTGACCCAGCTCGTGAAAGAGGATCGACTCCTGGTAGGGGGCGTCGAAGGTGTCCCAGAGGTCTTCGTTGACCACGATGCGCGGGGTGGCGAGCGCGGCCCGCTCGCAGTGCGCCGCGACGGTGGCGCCGCCCTCAGTGGGCCCGAGGTGCCCACGCTCGATCACGAGGTCGGTCACGACGATCGGGGTGCCCTGCCGCGTGGCCTCGGCCTCGAAGGCGATGACGAAGGGCTCGAACTCGCCGAGGCGCAGCTCTTGGGCGCAGCCCGTGGAGAGCGAGAAGAAGAGGGACAAGAGGGTGCCGAAGAGGACGCGCGACAGCGCGTCCACCGGGGAGGTGGCTCGGGTCTTCATCGGGGGGCTCCTCGCGGGTCACCGCGGTCTGCCGGGGGCGGTTCGTCCGCCTCGCAACGGGGGAGAGTCCCGTCGCGGCGCGTGTGACGCCCTTTTTCGTCCCTCGATTGATTTTTTTCGGCGGGCGCAGGGCCGCGCCGTGCGGGCTACTTCCTCGGGTTGAAGAGCCCGGCGCGCTTGCCCGCGGTCACGAGCTTCTCCTTCACGATCTGGAAGCGCTTGCGGAGGCGCGCGCTCTCGCGCTTCAGGTCCTCGTCTGAAGGCGGGGTGGCCGGCTCGTCCTCGCCGCCTTCGGCGGCGGGGGCCTCGCGCAGCTCGCCGCGCTCGTCGCGATGTTCGTAGAGGATGCGCGCGAGCTCCTCCCACGCGAGGCCGCGGTCGACGCGGAGGATGAGGAGCATCTGGTCCTCGGCGGGCAGCGACTCGCGGAGGGCGGCGAAGCGGTCTTTGTGGTCGGTCTGCAGGTACGAGTGGGTCGCCGTGCGCACCGCCAGCGCGAGCCCGGCCGCCCCCGACGCGCTCAGCGGCACCTGCCCTTGGGCGCGGCGCCGGCGGTTCTTCAGGTGGCGATGGGACGCGTTCCGGGCGAGCGTGTACGCCCAGGTTCGGAAGCTGCACTGCCAGGCGAAGCGCGGCAGCCCTCGCCAAAGGTCTTCGCTGAAGGTCGCGAAGATGTCGGAGGCGTCGGTCGAGCCGCGGTGCATCGACATGAGAAACCCGAAGATCTCGGGGCCGTAGGCGCGTATGGCCAGCGTGGCCGCCGCGTCATAATCGCGGCCACCCACGAGATCGCGGAGGTCCTTCTCGAGCGCTGCGCGGCTGGCTTCGTCCATGCTTGCCCTAGCTTAGGCGCCCGGTCGCAGGCGCAGCCGAAATTGAGCGGCCGACCTTCGGGTCGATGTCAAGATGCCTCGTTGGCTCCGCTCGCGGCGTCGGTTAGTATCGAGGGCTCGTGAACGACGACGAGGACGCGGACGACAACGACTCGGACGTCGGCGACTTGCTCCGCGCGATCGCCCAGGCGCCCGCGCGCGCGCCCGTCCCCTCGCTGAGCCCCGAGGGCACGAACATCGGCCACTACCGGGTCGAGGCGAAGCTCGGCCAAGGGGGGATGGGCGTCGTCTACCGCGCGGTCGACGAGAAGCTGCGTCGCACGGTCGCCCTCAAGGTGTTGCCCCCGCTCCACGTCGATGACCGGCACCGGCGGCGGCGCTTCCTGCGCGAAGCTCGCTCGCTCGCCGCGGTCACCCACCCGAACATCGCGACCATCTACGAGGTCGGCGAGGCCGACGGGCGCATCCACATCGCCATGGAGCACGTCGAGGGGCGCACGCTGCGCGACGCCATCTTCGACGGACCGCTCTCCATCCAGGAGACGCGAAGGATCGGCCAGGCGATCGCGCGGGGCCTCTCGAAGGCGCACGAGAAGGGCATCGTGCATCGCGATCTGAAGCCGGACAACGTCATGCTCGGGCTCGAAGGCGAGGTGAAGATCCTCGATTTCGGCCTCGCCAAGCTGCGCGAGGACGACACGAGCCGCGAGAGCGCGGCGTTGGCCGCGGCGTCGCCGACCCCGGAGGGGATGACCTTCGACCGGGGCCTCGACACGCCGAGCACGCCGAGCACGCCGAGCACGCCCGACACGAGCGGGCTCGTCTCCAAGGCCGAGAACGCCTCGCGCATCACGCAGGCCGGGCAGATCTTGGGCACGCCCGGGTACATGTCGCCCGAGCAGGCGAGCGGCAAGGGCGTCGACGCCCGGAGCGATCTGTTTTCGCTCGGGGTGCTGCTCTACGAGATGCTCACGGGCAAGCGTCCGTTCAGGGGCGAGTCCACGCTGGACGTCCTCGTGGCGGTCAGCCGCGACGAGCCCGCGTCGCTTCGCGCTGCGAACCCGGCGATCTCGATCGAGCTCGAGCAGGTGGTCCTGCGGTGCCTCGCCAAGGCCCCCGACGGGCGCTTCGCTTCGGCGCGTGAGGTCGCGCTCGCGCTCGAGGCGATGGACAGCGGCGTGTCGTTTCCACCGAGCTCGCTCCCCGAGCCGCCCGCGCGCAGGAGCGCGCTCCGCCCAGGCCTCGCCGTGATCGGCGCGCTCGGCCTCGGCGCGCTCGGCGTCGCGTTCGCCGCCGCGAGGTCACCGACCGAGGCGCGACGCGGCGCGCCCGAGGCCGCGCAGCGCGGCGCGGCGGCGAGCGTCGCGACCGCCTCGACCGCCTCGACCGCCTCGACCGCCGCGACC
>CAZHGG010000929.1:0-2995 GCA_964531755.1 uncultured Polyangiaceae bacterium | reverse complement strand
GCCGGCGCGCCGGGGACCATGACGGGCGGCGGTGAGCTCGCCGTCGCCGCGCTGCTCGCGGCCCTCGCGGCGTTCGTGCGCCGCCGCGCCCCTGGGGCGTGCGCACCCCACCCATGGTCCCGCGGACCCCACGGCCAAAGCGCTTCGCGGGCCCAGGAGCCCGACGTTCGCGCGTCAGCGCAACTTCTGCGGGGAGAACAGGCGTGAAGGTGTTTGTCCGCCTCTGTAGGTGAGGCGAGCGCGAGGATGGCGCATATCTTGCACCACCGCGTCGCATGCGAACTGTCGTCGCCCTCGCGCTCGCCGTCCTCGGAGGCTCTCTCGCCGTCGCCTGCGGCGACGCGGGAGAGAACACCTCGGGCTACTACCGCAAGGGAACGTACGAGCCCGGCCCGAGCGATCCCCCCGCGGCGACGCCCGGCGGCGGAAACGGCGGCTCGACCTCGACCGGCGGAGGCGCGACCCCGCCCGCGGGGGGGCCCGCCGCCCCGACCCAGCCGACCGGCGCCGGCAAGCTCGAGATCAACCTCGACAACGCCGCGCCCACCCTCGAGCTGATGGCCGAGTCGAAGATCACCGTGAACGTCGCGCCGAAGGAGGGCTTCACCGGCAAGGTCGATCTCGCCGTGACCGGCGCGCCCGCGGGGCTGACGGCGACCTTCGACAAGAGCTCGGTGGAGCTCACCACGGCCTCCGCGTCCGCGATCCTCACGGTGAAGACCTCGAGCGCGGTCGTGCCCGGGGCGGTGACGCTCACCGTGACCGCCACGTCGGCGAGCGGTCCGCGCACGACCCCGATCAACGTCACGGTGTCGCCCGCGCTCACGCTCTCGATCCCGCCGAACGCTGGCGCGCTCACGGGCATGGCGGCGAGCACCGCCTTCGCGCCGGGGCCCATCAACCTGAAGCTCGGCGGCAAGAAGATCGCCGTCAAGATCAAGAACAACGACTCGATGGGCCACATCATCCACGCGGGCAACACCGGCGGCTTCAACCACGGCAACCGCAACGCGCCCATCGCGCCCGGCGCCTTCGAGGGGAACGTCGAGAACGGCCAGGCCCGCGAGGTCAACGCCGCGGGGACCTACTCGTTCTACCTGCACGACAAGACCCGCGACAACGCGAACGGGTCCATCGTAGCGCAGTGAGGCCGCGCGGGCGGGCCGCTCAGAGCAGGTCGGAGTTCATCAAGATGTCGAGCGCGTAGGGCGTGTACGGCGCGCCCCCGAGCGCGACGACCGCCACCGCGATCGCCCGCCTCGACGCGTCCGGCGGCACGTAGAGGGTCGCCCACCGCGCGCCCTCGCCCCGGCCCCACGCCCGCCCCGACTCGAGGGACATCGTCCGCGCGGGCGCGACCGCCACGCGGGTGTTGCGCGGCCCGAGGAGCGCCACGGCGCGCGCCGCGAACGCCACACGGTCGAACCGCTCCCGCGAGGTCTCGTTGGCGAGCTCGCGCGGCGCGGGGGCGCGCTCTTCGAGGGTCCATGTGGCTTTCGTGCGCGCGTCCGACATCGCTTCGTACCTCGCGCGCGGCGGCGCGGCGCGTGGCGTTCTAGGTTTCGTAGCAGAGGCGTGGCGAGATGCGAGCGCGAGCACGAGCGCGACGTGGCCGGCGCGCGACAGGTGCGTCATTGTTATGAAATGACTGAACTTTCTTCCAAGAGACGCCGCGCGGCGCTACCGCGCGGCGCGGTTGCGCTTGGACTCGAGCTCCAGGAAGTACGACACGAGATCGCGCTCCTTGTGGCCCTTGACGATGAGGCGCGACACGCGCCCGAACGGCCACACGCGGGTGCCTGGCGCCACGACCATCTCCCAGTGCCCGGGCTCGTGGGCGCTGAGGTCGATCCACTCGGCGCCCAGCCTGCGCGCGAGGATCTCGCTCAGGAACGCCCCGTGGAGCTGGGCCTCGCGCGCGCCCTCCGGCGTGTCGACGACGCCCCCGGCGAAGCGGCGAAAGAGGTAGGCCTGCATGTGCTCGATGCCCGACAGGTCGGCGCGGAGCTCCACGCCGCGCGCGCGGTAGACGAGGCCGAGCTCGCGCGCGAGCAACGTGTTCTGGACCCGCGCCTCGAGGACGCAGGTGGGGTGGGTGTCGACCAAGACCGCGGCGCTGAGGCAGGCGGGCAGAGGGAGCTCGGCGGCCGGCTCGGCGGCGTTGGGCTCGGAGCGCGGGAACAGCGGAGCGCGCGCGAAGATGGCGATGGGGTCGCTCTCGAGGCTCGGGGGCTTCGAGGCGCCGCGCATGAACTCGCCCGACAAGGTGGGCGTGGGGAGGTCGACGTCGGCGAGGCCGCGGACCGGCTCGGACAGCTCGGCGGGGAAGGAAGACGGGAACGGGACGGGGATGGGCCCGAAGGTGTCGCCCGGTTGGCTCTCCGTCTCTCGCGGCGCCACCGCGAACGGCGGCCCCTCGTCGTCGTCGTCGAGGTCGCTCGGAGCTTCGGCGGCCGCCGCCTCGGTGGACGACTCGTCGTCGGCCGCGGGCTCGGGGAGGTTGGGCGGGAGGGTGTTGTCCGCGGGCGAGAACGCAGGGGAGTCCTCGCCGGTGTCGCCCGCTTCGGGGGCGGGGAGGCTGGGGGGCGGGCCGCTCGCGGGCTTGGGCCCCGCCGGGTGGGACGAGCGCTGCGCTCGTGGGGGCGGGGTTGGGTCGGAGGTCGGGGGCGCGGCCGGCTCGACCGGCGGGCTCGACGGCGCAGAGCCCATGAACGTGGGGATCGAAGGAGGCTCGGAGTCGGCCTGCGCGCGCCGCGGCGGAGCGGGGGTGGCCTCGTCGTCGTCGAGGTCGTCGTCCGCGAAGGCGTCGCGCACCTCCTCGGGTGTGGGTGGGAGCGACGGCTCGTCGTCGACGGCGTTCCACGAGGGCGCCACGCCCGGGGCCGCCACGGGCATGGGCGTGAGCGGCTCGGGCGTCGGGTCCAGCGCTTCGGCCGCCGCGGCGGGCGGCGCGGGAGGCGGGGCAAGCGGGGGAAGCGGGGAAGGCGGGGCGAGC
>CAZHGG010000928.1:0-2999 GCA_964531755.1 uncultured Polyangiaceae bacterium | reverse complement strand
ACGAGCCCGTCGCGCTCGCCGCGCTCAACGACGACGTCCAGCACCTTCGGCGTCGAGGCGCTCGGAGGTCACGGCGCCACGACCACGGACTCCGGCGGCGCCGTCGGGCACAGCGGCTCACACCCCGGCGCGGCTGGGACGTTCGTGTAGGTTGGCGCGAAGACGCGTTCGAAGAGGACCTCGTCTTCGCGCGACAACGAGAGCGTGAGCGGGCCACTGGCGCTGAAGCCGCGGAGGTGCACGACGACGTCGCCCTGCGCGCTGCCGCGGACGCGCCACCAGGGGTTTCCGCCCGGGCAGAGATCGGTGTCTCCGGGCGGAGGAGGAAGCATCACGAGACACTGGTCGTTCTTCGACGCGGTCGACATCCGCAGGAGATAGCGACCCGCGGGCCACGGAGCGCGACCGGTCAACGTGACCTGAAGGGCTGTCCCGCACTGGATCCGGTCGCAGGGACCCGGCGGGGAGCCGTAGGGCGGCGCATCACCGACGTCGCAATCCGCAAGCGCGAGGGCCCCGAGCGCGAGGGCGCCGGCGCGCGAGAGGCGCCCCATCATCGCGGTCGACGTGCGCACTCGCGCGACGACCGGCGCGGCGCAGAAGGGACAGGCGACCTCGGCCCGACGTACATGTCGACCGCAGGAGCCGCAGGGGAGGAGAGGGGTTTCCACGACCTCACGATACCCACGCGCCAGGTGCTCGGGAAGTCCGGGGGGGCCCGTTCGAGGTGCCTTCCTCGCCCGCTTCGTTCGGTCCTCGCTGAAGGCTTGGTGGACGGGACGAGCGTACCAAAGCACGAAGGGCGGTCGTGGCGCTCGTAACGGAGGCACGCGGATTGACGCGATTGCTCACGTCCGACGACGGCGCCCGAAAGAACCTCGTGAGGTTGATGGTCCACCTCAGGCCGGAAGGGGCTGCGCGGCAGGAGATGGTGCTCACCACGGCGAAGCGAGGGGGTGATGTCTTCGATTCGCCGACGAGCTCACCGTCGCCGCTCCGCCGCGCGCAGCACGGAGTGGGCGGGGAGCTCCCCGTCCAGGCCGTGGCCCCACCTACGCCTCTGCCGCCGCCGCGAGGCCCTCGTAGAGCGCCGTGAGGCACGCCGCGAGCTCGGCCTCGAACACCACCCGCATTGGAGCGAACTCGGGCTCCGCGAGCAGCGCCTCGACCGCGGGCGACGCGTCGGCCATCTGCCACAGCCCCGACACCACGGCCCGCGTGCGAAGCACGAGCTGCGCGCCCCCGCCCGGCCCGAGCCACGGGAGCCGCGACTCGATGCGCGCCCCCAGCGCCCCGACGCGCGTCGTCAGCCAGCGCTTGTGCGCGCGAACCACGTCGTCGGGCACGTTGCGCTCGAGCACGGCCTCGAGCTGGGCGAGGAGCCGCAGGAGAACCGGGCGGTCGGCGAAGCTCGCGGCGATGGTGCGGGCCACGCGGGCGGGCGTCCATCGGCCGCCGCGGGCGAGGGCCCCGTCGACCTCGTCGAACCACCGGCCGAGCGCGCGCTGGAGGAGCCCCAGCAGCAGCGCCTCGCGCGTCGGGTAGTACAGAAAGGCCGTGGCCTTCGAGAGCCCCGCGCCCGCCGCGAGCTCGGTCATCGAGAAGGTCGCCCACCGCGCCGACGCGAGAAGCGCTTCGGCGGCGTCGAGGAGCGCGTCGCGGCGCTCCTGCTTGTCATCCTCCTTCCGCGCGCGCTGTCGCACCATCGCGACCGCTTCGTAGCGCACACCGTCCCCCCGCCGCAAGCCGCAGCGCCGATCGAAGGACGGCCTTTAGGTGACCGATGGTCGGTTGACAGCCGACCGTGGGTTGGTTAATTGTCCCGCCACGTCGGCGCGAGAGGGCGCCGCGTGGAGGAGCGACGGTCTCATGGCGAACGAGATGGAGCGGGCGAAGGTGTCGAAGGCGGTGCTGATCACCGGGTGCTCGTCGGGCATCGGCAAGGTGACCGCGCAGCACCTCGCTGCCTCGGGGTGGAAGGTGTACGCCACGTCGCGCGGGGCCCGCGGGCTCGACGACCTCGTCGCCGCGGGCTGCGTGGCCCTCGACCTCGACGTGACCGACGAGGCGTCGATGAAGGCCGCCGTCGACGCGGTGGTGCGCCGCGAGGGCGCCGTCGGCGTGCTCATCAACAACGCTGGCTACAGCCAGTCGGGCGCCGTCGAGGCCGTCCCCATGGAGCGCGTGCGCGCCCAGTTCGAGACCAACGTGTTCGGGCTCGTCCGCCTCACGCAGCTCGTGCTGCCGGGCATGCGCGCGCAGCGCTGGGGGCGCATCGTCAACCTCAGCTCGATGGGCGGCAAGCTGACCTTCCCCGGCGGCGGCTACTACCACGCTACCAAGCACGCGGTGGAGGCGCTCAGCGACGCGCTTCGCTTCGAGGTGAGGGGCTTCGGCGTCGACGTCGTGGTGGTCGAGCCGGGGCTCATTCGCACGGGCTTCGGCAAGGCCGCCGTCGGTCAGATGGGCCTCGCGCCCGTGTCCCCCGACGACCCCTACCGGGCCTTCCACGAGGCGGTCGCGCGGGGCACCGTCGAGGCCTACGAGAAGGGGCCGCTGGCCAGGCTCGCGGGCGAGGCCGTCGACGTGGCGCGGGCCATCGAGAAGGCCCTCACCGCCGCCAGGCCCCGCGCGCGGTACACCGTCTCGGGCTCGGCGAAGCTGCTCCTCTCGCAGCGCGCGCTGCTCTCCGACGCGGCGTGGGATCGGTTTCTGCGGGGGAACTTCCCGTCGCCCGGCGAGTGAGCCGGCGGCGCTCTAGCGCAGGGTGACGATGCGGATGCGCTGGTTGTGGGTGTCGGCGATCCAGAGGCGGCCCATCGTGTCGACCTCGATGCCGTAGGGCCGGTCGAGGAGGGCGTTGGCCGTCGCCTCGCCGTCGCCGCGGAAGCCGCGCATCCCGCAGCGCCCCACCACCGTGCGGATGTTGCCGTCGGCGCCCACCGCGCGGACGCAGGAGTTCTGCGTGTCGGCGATGTAGAGCGTGCCGTCGGGCGCCA
>CAZHGG010000927.1:0-3001 GCA_964531755.1 uncultured Polyangiaceae bacterium | reverse complement strand
CGGCGGTCGCCCCCTCGGGGCCCGCCGCGAGCCGCTCGGCCGCGCGGGCGTGGGCGCCGTTCACGTCGCTCGCGAGCCCGGCGGCGGCGAGCCCGAACGGAGGCATGTTGACGTAGACGTTCTCGTAATCCCCCAGCCGCGATCGGTAGGTCTCGTGCCAGATCCCCACGTCCCCGTTCGTGCCCACGAGCTTGTTGAATGCTCGCCACGCGGGGAGGTGGGCCGCCGAGCGGCTCTTGGCGTACGCGAGCAGGTGCTCCATCGAGCGCCAGTACGAGACCATCACCGTCGTGCGGCCGAACCACTGCTCCGCGCCCAGGAACCCGAGCTCGGGGTGCGCGGTGAGCTCGCGCATCATGCGCGGCATGGCGAGCGCGACGCGCAGCCACTGTTGCACCTTCCACCAGCGGTTCACCCGCATCCCGATGAGAAACACCACGAACTCGCCCTCGATGCGGCCCATGCGGCGCGCGTTGATCGGATCAGCCATCGTCGTCTCCTCGTGTCGGCTGCAATGTGAACAGTGTTAACGTTGGTGACAAAAAAAGGGAGGGTGGGGATCAGGGCGCGAAGCCGCGGAGCAGCTGGTCGGTCGAGCGCCGGAAGAACGCCGCGAACGCGCCATCGTCGCCCACCGCGCCGAGGTGCCCGGCCAGCCGGAGGGACGCGAGGCCGTGGACGTGCGCCCAGATCGAGGCGGCGACGGCGCGGGGGTCGGCGGGCGCGAAGGTGCCCACGTCGACGCAGTCACGCACGCGGTCGACGAGGAACTGGAACGTCGGGCTCGGGCCGGGGGTGGGCCCGCGCGCGCCGAGGCCGAGCTCCTCGACCGACGACATGAAGATCACGCGGTAGTCGTGCGGTCGCTCGAGGGCGAAGCAGAGGTAGTGGTCACCCGCGGCGCGGAGGCGCTCGAGCGGGGTCTCGCGGGCGAGCGCCCGCAGCAGGTAGCTCGAGAAGGTCCGGAAGCCCTCCTCGCACACCGCGGACAGGAGCGCCTCCTTGCCGTCGAAGTGGCGGTAGACCGCCGCGGCGGACACGCCCGCGCGCCGGGCGACCTCTCGCAGCGAGAAGTGCCCGGCGCCGCCCTCGAGGTAGACCTCGCGGGCGCGCTGGAGGAGGCGCTCGCGCGTGTCGGCGGTGTCGGCGACCATGTGAACACTGTTAATACCTGGGCGCGCCGAGTCAAGTCGCCGCGGCTCGGCGCCCGAGGCTCAGGAACACGCGCCGCCCACGCAGGCCTTCCCCGCGGGGCACGCCGCCCCGCACCGCCCGCAGTTCGCGCGATCGTGGAGCCAGTCGACGCAGGAGCCGCCGCACACGCGCTTGCACGAGGCGTAGCAGGCCGTCCCGGTGGGGATGCACGCCGACTGCGGCTCGCCGGTCACGCAGGACTCGTACGGGGGGCAGCCGCCGCCGGCCTCGCAGGGGGTGCGGCACGCGCGGGTGCGAGCGCCACCGTCGTCGTCGCCCATGGCGACGCACACCTGTGGCGCCGTGCAGTCCGCCGACGTGGTGCAGGTCGGCGGAGGGCACGCGGTCGCGGCCTCCGCCGCGGCGTCGGGGAGCGTCGGCGCGGAGACGGCCCCGTCGGGCTCGGGCGGCGCCGCGCTCGCCTCCGCGCGCGGATCCGGGCTCGCGTCGAGGAGGTCCCTCTGCACCTCGCCGTTGCCGAGCAGCGCGTTGCAGCCGGCGATGAGCGCCCCAAGCGCGCCGGCCACGCCGAGGGGGCGGAGGCGGACACGCGCGCGCCGCACGGGCAACAAACGGGTGGGCACGGGCCAAGCCTGGCACTGCCGCCGCTGGGCCGTCAAGGCGCCGAGCGCGCGTCGTGCCGGTGTCGCGCGCGCCCTGCGCCCCGCGCGGCCGCTAGAAGCGGGCCGACAGATCGAGCGTGGCCGCCCTCGGCCCGAGCGAGGGCGTCAAGGCCACCGCCCCCCGCGGAGCGGTGAAATACAGCACGAGCCCTCCCGCGAGGAGGACGCCCCCGGCGATGAAGGCGACGGTGGAGATGTCGCCGTTGCGCAGGGCCGATTCGCCGGCGTCGAAGCCGACCGCCGTGCACAGCTTGAAGTCGGGCGGCCGGCACTGGGCCTTGACGGTGGCACGGTCTCCCATCGACATCGCCCCGAAGACGGAGCCGACCGCGACCCCGACGACCCCCAGGCCGCCGGCGGCGTAGGCGATCACGCGCTGCGTCCCGCCGGCCTCGGCCGCGCCCCGCGCGTCGATCGTGGGCGCGCGGCCCTCCGAGGGCGCCGCGGCCTCGTCGTCGAGCGCGGGCACATGGACGGTGATCACCCCCGGGCGCTTGGGAATGTGGACGACCGTCGTGAACGAGCGCTTCCCGGGCGCGCGCGCCACCACCGTCACGCGCCCTGGATCCACCGGGAGGACCTCGTCCCAGAGGACGCGGCTCATCTCGACGTCGTCCCGCGTGATGGTCAGCCTCGGCAGCGAGGCCGTCGAGTCCGCGAGGGTGAGCTTCATCCGTGGCAGCGTCGGGCCGAGCGCGTCGATGCGCTCCTGGGCCGCCTTCGCGCGGTCCCTGCGGCCGTCGCGCTTCGCGAGGGAGAGCGCGTCCCGGTAGAGCGCCCACGCCGTCGCGATCTTCCCCTCCTGCTCGCGGCACACCGCCAGGTGCAGCGCGGTCCCGCCCGCCGGATCCAGCCGCTGGCTCTCCTCGAGCTTGGGGCAAGCCTCGGCCCACCGGTGCTCGTTCATCAGCTTGCGGGCCTGATCGAAGAGCATCTGCGCCGACGCCGGGTCGGACGCGGACGCCCGCTTCGGCGCCGCGACGAGCACCGCGAGCGCGACCAGGAGGGCCGCCGTGCGTCGCACGCTCACCTTCGGTCCTCGGGGATGCCCAGCGGGTTCTGAGGAGGGGGCTCACGAGGGGCGGGGCGCGCCAGCGTCGGAGCGCGCTTCGCGGGCGATGTGGCGATCGGCGGCAGCGCGGGGGGCTGCGCGACGGGCGCCGCGCCGCGGGGCGCGGACGACG
>CAZHGG010000926.1:0-3005 GCA_964531755.1 uncultured Polyangiaceae bacterium | reverse complement strand
GGCCCCTCGCGCTCGCGCCGGGCGAGGTCGCGGAGATCGCGGTGCCGAGCGGCTCCGGCGGCGTGACGCTGGCCACGCCCACGGGCGCCGAGCGGTTCGTCGTGGTGCTCGCGTCGACGAAGCTCGACTCGTCGAAGGGCACCTTCGCCTACGACGTCACCCGGGAGCCCGACACCGGCGAGGAGACCTCGCCGCGCGAGGCGCGCCTCGTCACCGGCTGCGCGCTCACGAGCGACGCGTGGCGCGCCGCGACCGTACCGGTCGAGCCCACGCCCCAGGGCACTCCGCCCGCGAAGGGCACGACGCGCACGCTCAATGTGCCCGTCGGCGATCGCCTCGAGATCATCACCGCGGAGGTCGCGGCCACGAGCGCGAGCGCCGTCGTGTGGGTGGACACCACACCAGCCCACCCGGCGACGCTCGATCCCGCGTTCGTGAGCGAGTTCCTCGCGGACTTCGACGACCTCATCTTGCCGCGGGAGCGCGCGGTGTTCGGGGTGGAGTCCGACATCGACGGCGACGGCCGCGTGGGCCTCGTCTTCACGCCGCTCACGAAGGACAGCGCGGTCGCCTTCTTCCGGCAGTGTGATCTCTCCCAGAGCGACGGCTGCGACGCCGGCGGCGGCAACAGAGGCGAGCTGCTCTACCTCACGCCACCCGCCAACATCGCGCCGCCCTACAACACGCCGGCCGCCATCAAGGAGATCCTCGCCCACGAGCTCGGCCACCTCATCCACTTCAACCGCAAGGTGCTCCGGAACAAGCTCACGAAGTGGCCCGACGCGTCGTACATGATCGAGGGCTTCGGCGGCTTCGCGCAGGACGTGGTGGGCTTCCAGGCGGGGAACCTCTACGTGGCGAAGGCCGGCCTCGACGCGGTGAACGACGTGTCGCTCGCCGACGTCCTCGGCGCCCGCTCCACGTACGACGCGGCGAAGGACGGCGCGCTCCGCGGCGCGGGCTACCTCTTCGTCCGCTACCTGTACGACCGGGCGGGCGGCGACGCCGTCCGGCCGGATGGCGCCCTCGAGGGGCGCGGCGGGCCGGCGTTCCTGCACGACGTGATGGGCGCGAAGGAGTCGGTCGCCGAGCGCGCCGCCGCAGCCGCGCGGACCTCGCTGGCCGACCTCGCGGTCGACTTCTACACGGCCCTCGCCGTGAGCAACGCGGAGAAGCGCGGGGGCGCGGCGCCGAAGAACCCTTGCTTCGCGTACCTCCCCGCGCAGGTCGACCCGACCACCGGCAAGCCGCGCGGCGCCGACCTGTCCGCGGCGTTCCACGGCCAGGCCATGACCGGCCCCAAGACGCAGGTCGTGGGCGCGGCGGACCGCTCCATGCGCCCTGGCGGCGTGGAGTACCTCACGTTCGAGGCGGCGCCCGGGGCGGCGACGACCTCGATCGGGATCCGCGTCGATCCCGCGGCGCTTCCGCGCGTGCGGGTGGCGCGGGTGAAGTAGAGGGCGCGCGGGGCGCGCGGGGGGCGGGGGCGGCGGGGGGGAAACGCGCGGGGCCAACGCGTGGGGTGGGGCTCTCGTCCGCGGGTGGGCCCCTCCGCAACTCGGCGTCGTTCCGCGCGGTGAGTGACGGGGTGTGGCGGTCGGTGAGGCCGTGGCGCGTGGAAGCGCGCGAGAACGACGGCCTCGAACAGGCGGATCCTCCCACCCGCGGACGAGAGCCCCACCCCACACGCTCTGGGCTCGCGCGCGGAGGAGAGGAGAATGGGGGAATAGGGAATTATGGAGAGAGAGAGAGGGAGAGAAGTTAGTGGAGAGAGAGAGGGGAGAGAAGTTAGTGGAGAGAGAGGTTTGTGGGAGAGAGTTAGTTAGCTTGGACCCTTGACCGTCAGGAGCCTCGGCGGGTGGCGGCCCGTCTAGGCAACCGCCTGCGCCAGTAGGCCGGTACCCGGTGCAGGTGCGTCACGGCGATGACCGTGCGCGGCTCGAGCAAGAGCACGATCCCGTAGGGAAAGCGCGGCGTCAGCAGGAGCCACCGAACGTCCGCGCGCCGAACATAGGGCACGGGAGTCCCCGGGGACGCATGCAGCGCGGCCGCGTCGAGGGTTCGCTCGAAGAGCGTGACGAGGTCCTCGCCGATACCGGCGGCGCGCTCTTCGTACCATTGCGCCGCCGATCCAAGCTCTTCGAGCACCTCCGGATGGAGGAGCCAGGGCCGCCCCGTCATCGCGCGCGTCGGGCGCGCACTCGCTTCAAGTTCGCGCGCACGTCACGCAGCGCCTCGGCGGCCGGGACGAGGTTCACCCGGCCCTCGTTCACGTCCTGGACGCGCCGCTCGATTTCCGCGGCCCACTCCTCTTCGACCTCCGCCGGGGAGTCGAACGGCTCATCCTCGAGGCTCAAGAGGAGGTCATGCGCCAGCTTGGCCCGTGCCTTCGTCGGCAGCTCAAGCGCCTCTTCCCGGAGCTTTTTCGCGCGCGCGCTCACGAAACGAGCCTAGCACCGCGCTCGCTGGACTCCACTGTCACGTCAGTAGCTGTCGCTCGCGCCGCCACCGCCGGACTCCCCGCCGCCGCCGGAGTAGCCGCTGCCTGAGTAGCCCCCGCTGGAGCCGGAGTCGCCGCCCGAACCGGTGGAGCTGCTGCTCGCGCCGAGCGAGCTCGAGGAGCTCGCGTGCGCCGAGGACCCGCCGTCCACCGCGCCCCAGCCGCTGTCGCCGCTCGGCGCTGGGCGGATGGGGGCCTTGTGGATCGTGCGCACCCGGCGCCAGAGGCCGAGGTAGACGCCGAGGAACGTGAGATGGGACGCCACGAGCCCCAGGACGACCGAGCCGGTCGCCGTCCCCACGCCGAGGGTCACGAAGCCCGCGCCCACGAACGCGAACGGGAACGGGAGGATGAGGCGCCGGTCGCGCAGGGCGGCGTAAAAGACCAGCGCCACCAAACCGGCGGCGGCGAGCACCACATCGACGACGATGAACAAGGCTTGCGCGCCGTCGTCGCTCGATCCGCCCTTCGCCGCGCTCGCTGTGCTCGGTGCGCTCGGCGCGTC
>CAZHGG010000925.1:0-3009 GCA_964531755.1 uncultured Polyangiaceae bacterium | reverse complement strand
TCGAGCATCATCGGGATCCTCGCCCAGCGCCTCGTCCGCGTGCTGTGCCCGAGCTGCAAGGAGCCGTACGCGGGCACGGAGACGGAGCTGGACGAGCTCGGCCTCACCCACGAGCGCGTCGCCCAGCGGCTGCGGCGCACGCAGAACGCGCAGAGCCGGTACTTCCCGCGGCAGGTGTCGGCCGTCGACGTGCTCGACGTGCCCCCCACCGCGGGCGTCACGTTCTACAGGCCGCGCGGGTGCGACAAGTGCGCGCAGACGGGCTTCTCGGGGCGCCGCGGCATCTACGAGCTCCTGCTGATGGACGACGTGGTGGGGCCGCTCGTGCTGCGAAACGCTGACGCCCAGACCATCAAGCGCGCGGCGATCGACGTGGGCATGGACAGCCTGCGCGACGACGGAGCGCGCAAGGTGCTCGCCGGCATGACGTCGGTCGAGGAGGTGCTGCTCGCGACGCAAGAGGACACGGTCGCCGCCGACGGCGCCCCGAGCTCCATGCGGAACGTGAGGGTCTGAACCATGGCCGTCTTCGAGTACAGAGGCCTGCTCGCCGCGACGGGGAAGACCGTCCACGACGTGCGCGACGCCGACAACCCGAAGGCGCTCCGTGCCCAGCTCAAGCGCGAGGGCATCCTCCTCACGGAGGCCACCGAGGTGAACCGCGCGAAGAGCGCGAGCGCGAGCTCCGGCGGGCTGCTCTCGTTCTTCCGGCGGGTCACGGTGACCGACGTCGCCATGATGACCCGCCAGCTCTCCACCCTCGTGGGCGCGGGCATCCCGCTCGTGGAGGCGGTCTCGGCGCTGACCGAGCAGGTCGAGAAGGAGGAGATGAAGCGGGTGCTCGCGCTCGTGCGCGATCGGCTGAACGAGGGCAGCTCGCTCGCGAAGGCGCTCGAGGCGCACTCGAAGGTGTTCCCGCCGCTCTACGTGAACATGGTGGCCGCGGGCGAGGCGTCGGGCACCCTCGAGGTCGTGCTCGACCGGCTCTCCGACTTCATGGAGTCGCAGGCCCGCCTGAAGGGCAAGGTGAGCGCGGCGCTCGCGTACCCCATCCTGATGCTCATCATCGGCACGTGCCTCATCACGGTCATGATGGTCGTCGTCGTCCCCAAGGTGACGAGCATCTTCGCGAGCCTCGATCGGGCGCTGCCTTGGTACACGCAGGTCCTCATCACCATCTCGGCCGCGATCTCGTCGAACATCACCCTTGGCACGGCGCTGAGCCTGCTCGGGACCACGTTCGTGCGCCGCGCGCTCGCCCCCGGCGGCGGCCGCACTGGCTTCATCGTGGGCGCAAGCCTCGCGGGGCTCGTGCTCGGGGTCTCGGCGTTCTACGTCGAGTCGCCCGCCCTCCTCGCCGGCGGGGTCTTCCTGGGCCTCGTGCTCGGGATCGCCCTCGGCCAGTTCTTGAACTACGTGGCGACGCCGCGCGGCCAGCTCTGGAAGGACGGCGCCGCGCTGCGCGCGCCCATCTTCGGGCAGCTCGTGCGCATGCTCGCCGTGTCGCGGTTCGCGCGCACGCTGGCCACGCTCCTGAAGAGCGGCGTGCCGCTCCTCAAGGCCATGGACATCGTGAAGAACGTGCTCGACAACGCGAAGCTCTCCAAGGTGGTGGAGGACGCCATCGGGAGCATCCGCGAGGGAGAGTCGATCGCCGGGCCGCTCCGCAAGAGCGGCCAGTTCCCCCCGATCGTGACCCACATGATCGCCGTGGGCGAGAAGAGCGGGCAGCTCGAGCAGATGCTCGAGAACGTGGCGCGCGCCTACGACTCCGACGTCGAGACCCGCATCCAGGGGATGACGTCGCTGCTCGAGCCCCTCATCATCGTGTTCATGGGCGGTGGCGTCGGGTTCATCGCGTTCTCCATCCTGATGCCGCTCATCCAAATGAACGATTTCGTCCAGTGAGGTCCGCGTGCGACGGCGAAGGCAAGATCCCCAGCGAGTCTTCTTCCCTTGGGAGAGGCGTCGGGGCGTGCTCGGCGCGCTCGGGCGCGCGCGCCTCAAGCTCGGCGTGGCCGTCGCCGTGCTCCTCGCGCTCGCGCTCGGCCTCCGCGGCCGCGAAGAGCACGCCGCGAGCGTGCGGGCGACGCGCGCGGCGATCACGAACGCGACCCGGCAGGTGGCGAGCTTCCGCGCCGATCATGGCGGCAAGTGCCCGGCGGCGCTGCCCGACCTCGTCGCCCAGGGCTACGCGCGCGACGTGCCGGTGGACGCGTGGGGTAGGCCGTTGCGGCTCACGTGCCCGGGCCGGCGGGATCCGCGCGGCTTCGACCTCTCCAGCGACGGCCCCGACGGGGTGCCGGGAGGCCTCGATCGTGTGGAGTGAACGTTTGGGAACGCACGGCGTCCGCGCGCGCGGGCGACGCGAAGGAAAAGGAGCGAGAGATGAACGTCGGTAAGGAATTCGAGGCCCTTCTGTCTGCGGAGCGCCGCGCGCTCGTGGGTCGCCTGCGTCGGCGGCTGCGTGGGGCCCGCGCGGCCCAGCGGGGCGTCACCCTCATCGAGATCCTGATCGTGCTCGCGATCGTCGGGCTCATCGCGGGCGGCATCGCGGTGTTCGCGATCCCGAAGTTCAAGGACGCCCAGCTCGCCACGACCAAGCAGAGCGCCCAGCAGCTCCACACGATCTCCGAGGCGTGGCACGCCACGCACACGCAGGAGTGTCCGACCCCCGAGCTGCTCCGCAAGGAGAAGGAGATCTCGGTGACGTCGAACATCAACGATGCGTGGGGCAAGCCCTTCAAGATCGTCTGCACCGACGACGGCGACGTGGTGGTCACGAGCTTCGGCCCCGACGGCAAGGAGAACACCGCCGACGACATCCGCGTGCCCGACGTCAAGCCTGAGTAGCCATCCCCCGCCATCGCCCAGCGCCATCATCGCAGCAGCCCACCATGCCTCACCCGCTCGCCACCCCCCGCCTCGAGTCGCCGCGCGCCCCGCGCGGTCGGGCCGCGGGCGCGCGGCGAGCGGCGGGGGCGGCGGCGAGGGGAATGACCCTCATCG
>CAZHGG010000924.1:0-3010 GCA_964531755.1 uncultured Polyangiaceae bacterium | reverse complement strand
GAGCCCGCGCGCCCTTCGCCTCCCCCCACCGACAGCGCGGTGACCGTGGAGCCGGAGGCCCCCGCGTCGCCCTACACGATCGTCTCGGACTGGGGCGGAGCGCGCGCGAAGGGCGCGGTCGTGCTCGGCAAGGGAGAGGTCGGCGCGCTCGTGGAGGGCGTGCGCGCGGTGGCGAGCGGCGCGCGCCTCCGCGTCGCGCGCGAGGTGGTCGCTCCGCACCTGCTCCAGCACGTCGCTCCGATGCCCGCGTGGCTCGGCGGGGGGTTCGTTTTCATCAATGATGTCGCCGTTTACCGCGCATCAACCTTCGAGGGGCCGCTCACCGGTCTCGCGTATTTCCCTGGCGGCAACCTGCTCGAGTCGCAGCCGGTCTTCGACCGCCTGCTGCTCCGCTCGACCGACGGGAGGCGCTGGATGCTCCGGCTCCCGGCCGGCGAGCGCGTGCCCGTCGAGCCCCCGGGCGTCGTCGAGATCGCCACGCGCGGCGACGGGCTCGGTCTCGCCATGACCGACCTCGGGCGCCTGCTCGCCACGCGTGACGCGGGCAAGAGCTGGCGTGACGTCACGACCGAGGTCAGGGGCGCGCCCACCGCCCTCGTCGAGCGCGACGACCCGCTCTACGTCACGGTCGCGGAGGGGGACTCCGCGCGGCTCGGCCCTGACGGACGCGTCGCCCGCGTCGAGCACCTGCCCGAGGAGCCGAAGGTGGAGCGTGATCCGCGCTGGCGCGCGAGCGAGGCGCCGTTGCGCGTGGCGCTCCGCGCGGGCGTGCTTGCGGAGGACCCCGGCGTGGCGATCGTCGCGAGCTCGGGCGACCTCGTGCGCGTCTCGCTCCGGAGCGGCGAGCTCGTCTCCGTCCAGCGTGGCAAGCTCCCGCCCGACGTCACCTGCGACGCCGTGCGCACGCCGGACGACGCCGTCTTCCTGTGCGCGCGGCGGGGCACGGAGCGCCTGGTCGTGTCGGGCACGCTGTACGGGAAGGTCCCGCGCGTCGAGCAGACCTTCAGCGGCGCCTCGGCCTTCTCCGCCTCCGACGACGGCGCGATCGCGTACGCGGGCCCCTGCGCGGGCCCCGCGCGCGACGGGGTGGCGTGCATACGCGGCGGGTCGGGCTCGTGGGTCGAGCGCGGCGCGCTCGGCGACGGCGGGGCCCCGACACCGCTCGCCTACGTGGTGCCACGGGTCGACGGCGGGGCGACGAGCGTCGCGGTCGCCGGGCGCGAGATCACGGCGCTCGACCTCGTCACAGGCGAGGCGCGGACGTTCGCCGACGCGACGCTGGTCGCGTCGGGGCGCGTGTCGGGGCGCTCGGGCCTCGTCCGCCGTGAGTGGTCGTACGGCCCCGACGGCGTGCTCCGCGGGTGGCTCGGGGGCAGGGCCATCGCCCTCCCGCCCACGGGGAGCCCCACCGCCAACCTCTTTGTCGGCGACACCGCGCTCTACGGCCTCGCCGGTCCCCGCGGTCTCGGCCTCGCGCCCACCGGGCGGCTCTTCCAGACCACCGATCGGGGCGCGACGTGGGCCGAGGTGGCGCCGCCGCCGTCCCACCTCCCGTCGCCCGGGACGCACCGCTCGCTGTCCTCCGTGCAGTGCGGAGAGCTCGGGTGCGTGCTCGGCGCGTGGCTCCGCGTCGGCTACCCTGACGACCCGGCGCTCCCGACGCCGCTCACTCCGCACGGATCTCCCCCCGCGGAGGCTGCCTCGTTCGCGCCGTCGACCACGGCGCGGTGCGAGCGCCAAGGCGCTTCGGCCGGCCGCGTCCTGCCCACCGACAAGGAGTCCGGGCTCGGCGCCGCGCCGGTGCCGGCGGGGCTCGAGGTGGCCGCGTCCCTGGGGCGCGGCACGCTCCACCCGGTCCGCGCTGACGAGGACTCGAACGACGCGGAGACCGCGCGTCGCGCCGTGGTGGTGTCTGGCGCCGACCCGTTCCGCATGAGCGCGAGCTACGTCGCGCCTTTCGACCCGCTCGCGGTGCGCCGCGCGGTGTCGCTCACGGTCGCGGACGTGGCGCGCGCGCTAGGCGCCGGAGCCTCCTCGGTCGAGGAGCTGACCGGCAACCTCAGCGTCGCGCGCGCGGTGCCCATCACCCCGCAGGACCCCGCCGCGCCGGGCGGGCTGCTGCTCGCAGGCGAGCGCCTCGCGTTCTGGTCGCGCGGCGGCCCGACGCGCGTCGTGCTGCTGCCCGAGGACTCGACCGAGGCCGTGATCTCGGCCGTCGAGCTCCCAGGGGACGAGCTCGCCTTGCTTCGCAGCGACGGCACGCGCAGCCTCCTCCAGCGCGTGTCGGCGAGCGGCGCCCTCACCACGGTGATGAAGTGGGTGGGCCCGGACCGCACGGATCGGTACCCGTTCAACCCCGACGCGGCGGCGGTCGGGCCACGCGGCGAGCTCGGCGTCTTGCGCATGGCGAGCGGAGCCGAGCCCGCGTCCGCGCAGGATCCCGCGCGCCTCCTGCTCCCCCACGGGAAGGTCGTCGCGCTCGCGCCGTGGTCGACCCTCGCGCCGGCCGACGACCCGGCGTGCCGCGCCGACGCCTCCGGGTACCGCGCCACCGTCGAGATCGACGGGTGGCTCACGCTCGATGGGGCGCCGCGCGCCGAGGGCCGCACGCCCGCGCTCGCCCGCGTGCGGTGGGGCGAGGCGCGTGTGTGCATCGAGGGGCTCGAGGTCCGCGCGGGCACCGTGGCCGGCGATCGCGCGGACGCGGGCCGTCAGCTCGAGCAGTGGGTCGTGCAGCGCGCGCTGCCGCGCCCTCAGGCAGGCTACGTGGCGATCGGCGCGGGCTTCGAGCTTCGCCAGGCCGCGCGCTGTGTGCTTCGCTGAAGCCGCGCGCGCGGATCGTGTACCATCGAAAGATGTTGACCCTCATCACCGGAGCGGGCGGCGCGCTCGGCTCGGCTGTAGCGCGCTTGCTCGTTGCTCGTGGACAGAGGGTGGCGCTCGTGGAGCGGCGCCCGTCGCTCTCGACCCTCGCGGCCGAGCTCGGCGACGCCGCCGTGAGCGCCTTCGT
>CAZHGG010000923.1:0-3030 GCA_964531755.1 uncultured Polyangiaceae bacterium | reverse complement strand
CGGTGACGACCACCCTCATGTCATGCCCCCTCCCCGCGGATCGCGGACCGTCACCCGCCGAGGTACGCCTTCTGGATCTCGGGATCGCTCGCGAGCGTCTTGGAGTCGCCGGAGAGCGCGACCTCGCCCGTGCGGAGCACGTAGGCGCGCGCGCTCGAGCCGAGCGCCATGCGCGTGTTCTGCTCGACGACGAGCACCGTGACCCCGGCCCGCGCGATCTCTCGGATGGCCTTGAAGATCTGGCCGGCGAGCTTCGGCGCGATGCCGAGCGACGGTTCGTCGAGGAGCACCAGCGAGGGCCTCGCCATGAGGGCGCGACCGATGGCGAGCATCTGCTGCTCTCCGCCCGACAGCGTCCCGCCCTCTTGCCCGAGCCGCTCGCCGATGCGCGGGAACAGCTCGATGACGTCGGCGAGCGACTCCTTGATGGTGACCGGATCGCGGTGCACGTAGGCGCCGAGCTCGAGGTTCTCGCGCACGGTGAGGCTCGGGAAGATGGCGCGCCCCTCCGGCACGAGCGACACGCCGAGCTCCACGAGGTCCTCGGTGGCGAGGCTCGCGATGTCTTGCCCGCGGAAGCGGATCTGCCCGGAGGCCAGCGGCAGCAGCCGCACCACGCTCTTCAGAGTGGTGGTCTTTCCCGCGCCGTTCGCGCCGATGATGGCCACGATCTCGCCGTAGTTCACCTTCATGGAGACGCCCTTCAGCGCCTTGATGCCGCCGTAGTCGACGCGCACGTCGACGAGCTCGAGCAGCGGCGTGCCCTCGGGCAGGGGCTCGTCCCGGCGGGTCGGGTGCTCCACCCTCATGGTCCGCTCCTCTCGCCTGCGCCGCTGGCGGCGGCCTGTGCGGCGGGCGGCTCGTCGGCCTCGTCGTCGTCGCCGCCGAGGTAGGCGGCCAGCACCTTCGGGTCGTTCTGCACGGCCTCGGGGGTGCCGTGCGCGATGGTCTCGCCGTGGTCGAGCACGTGGATCTCTTCGCACACGCCCATGACCACCTGCATGTTGTGCTCGACCAAGACCACGGTGAGCTCGAACGTGTCGCGCAGCCAGCGGATCTGGGTCTTCAGCCCCTCGGCCTCGCCGTAGTTCATGCCCGCCGCGGGCTCGTCGAGCAGCAGCAGCTTCGGCTTGAGCATCATCGCGCGGGCGATCTCGAGCCTGCGCTGGTTGCCGTACGGGAGCGACGTGGAGGGCTCGTCCGCCACGCCCGCGAGATCGAACACCTCGAGCAGCTCCATCGCGCGCGCGTGCATGGTGCGCTCGTCGTCGTAGTGCACCTTCGTGCGGAGCAGCGCGGCCGTGAGGTGCGCGCGCTTCTGGAGCTCGCACGCGACGAGCAGGTTCTCGAGCACGGTGAGCTGGGAGAAGAGCCGAATGTTCTGGAACGTGCGCGCGATGCCCACCTCCGCGATCTTCGCCGGCGCGAGCGGGCGCACGTCGGTCTCGCCGAAGTGGATGCTGCCTGCGTCGTGCTTGTAGACGCCCGTGACGAGATTGAACACCGTGGTCTTGCCGGCGCCGTTCGGCCCGATGAGGCCGAAGATGCTCCGCTCGGGGACGGTGAAGGTGACGTCGCCCACGGCGCGCAGGCCGCCGAAGTCCTTCGTGACGCCCTTCAGCCTCAGCTCGGTGGTCATGTCGTGCCCGCCTGCGGTTCGGGCGGGGTGGCCGGGGCGTCGTCGGTCGGCGGCGCGCCTCCGCGGTCCGTCGGCGGCGCCCCGCGCGGCCTCGGCGCCTTCTTCTTCTGGAAGAGCTCGCGCTCGCCGAGGAGCCCCTCGGGGCGCCAGATCATGAGCGCGATGAGCACCCCAGCGTAGATGATCATGCGGAGCGCGTTGAGGTCGAGCCAGGTCGCCGAGCGCTTCAGCGACTGGATGACGTTCGTCGACTGGATGGCCTCGATCGCCTTGATGGTGAACGTGATGAACACGCCGCCGATGGCCGCGCCCGTGACGCTGCCGGAGCCCCCCAGGATGACCATCGTGATGGCGTCGAACGACGCCGCGAAGTTGTAGTTGTCGGGCTGCACCGTGGGCGTGCCGTCGCGGTTCATGGCCATCAGGCCGCCGGCGATGCCCGCCCCGACGGCGGCGATGACGAAGCTGCGGACCTTGTAGCGCGTGGGGTCGACGCCCACCGCCGCCGCCGCGATCTCGTCCTCGCGGAGGGCTCGCAGGGCGCGCCCCCAGCCGGAAAACTTGAGTCGATACGCCATGATACCGAGCACCAAGGCGAGCCCGAAGATCCAGAACGGCCCGGCGTAGAGGGGCACGCCCATGTTCTTCGGGCCGGCGTAGCCGTTCTGCCCGCCGAGGCTCGTGATGGCCACGCTGAGCGCATGCACGAAAGGCCCCACCACGCCCTTCGGCCCGCCCACCTGGGCGAAGGCCTCGCCCACGGTCTGCTTCTCGCCGAGCTGCGCGGTCGCGATGAGCAGGCGCACGATCTCCGCGAAGCCGAGCGTCACGATCGCCAAGTAGTCGCCCTTCAGGCGGAGGCTGGGCAGGCCCACGATGTACCCGAACACGCCCGCGATGAGGGCCGACGCGAGCAGGGCGACGGGCACCACGATGAACGACCGCGCGAACGTGGGGTCGCCCCCTCCGAGGGCCTCGTGGAGGTGAGAGCTCACCACGGCGCTGGTGTAGCCGCCGAGGCCGAGGAACCCCGCGTGCCCGATCGAGAATTGGCCAGCCATCCCGTTGATGACGTTCAGCGAGAGCGCGACGAGCACGTTGCACGCCGCGAGCAGCAAGAGCTGGCGGATGGAGCTGTCGGGGATGATGCGCTCGAGGGTGAAGTCGAGCACGGTGAACAGCGCCAGCGCGCCGGCCATGAACGCCCAGGCTCGCGCGGCTCGCCCGCCGCCACCCTTGCCCTCACCGACGCTGCTGCTCCCTCCGCGGGGCTCGCCCGCCGGAGACTTCCCCGATGCCATCGTGCGTCGGGTCTACCACGAAGCGGCGGTCACGAACGCGACTTCGACGCGGAGGGCCCGCGTGCGCCCCGTCACTTCACAACGCGCAGG
>CAZHGG010000922.1:0-3031 GCA_964531755.1 uncultured Polyangiaceae bacterium | reverse complement strand
GAGGCCCCGTACGAGCCCGGCACCGGCGCGACGCCGCCGCTCGCGAGCACGCTCCACCCGCAGGCGTGCGCGCCCGCCAGCAACGCGGTGGGCGCCTGGCCCGGGTGCGCCCTCACGCGGCCGCCGGGCCCCACCTGCGAGAGCTACGGCGACACGCTGAAGGAGTGCCAGCGGTTCAAGCGTTGGCTCACGCCTCGCGCCGCCGCGCACGCCGCGGCCTGTCTCCACGCGAAGAGCGGCCGGCCCGAGCTCTGCGAGTTCAACGCGGCGATGGCGTGCGCGTCGGAGGCCTTCGGCGTCGCGTGCCTCGACCCGTCGCCGACGCTCGACCGAGACTGCCGCGCGGTGGCCGACTCGTGCGCCAAGGTGCCGCGACGCTACCGCCACATGACCTTCGACGCGTGCCGGAGCGCGCTCAGCGCCATCGTGCCCGCGCGGCGGCGGGCGTTCGTGCACTGCGCCGCCGAGTCGTGCGCGCTCGTGCAGTGCGCGTACGCCGCCGACCAGTAGCGACAGATAACCGCGCCATTCCGGGCAGTTACGCTGCCTCGCCCCGCTCAGCCCGCGCCCGGCGTGGGCAGCCACCGCTCGCCCGTCTCGCAGCTCACGTGGCGCGTGCCCATCGCGCCTCCCGCGATCTCGAGCACGCCGAACACGATCGGCAGGCGAAAGCGGCGCGGGCCGATCGACCCGGGGTTGAACACGACGATCCCGGAGTCGCGGCCGACGAAGGGCACGTGCGAGTGGCCGCACACGAGCAAATCGGCGCCCTCGGCGCGCGCGAGGCGGAGCGCGTCCGCCCGCAGGCGTGGACCGTTCTGCCCGATGTGGAGCACCACGAGGCGGAGCGCGACGGCACCGTCGGCGCCGGTGAGGTCGAGGACGAGCTCGTCGGCCAGGTCCGGCGCGCGCTCGTCGATGTTGCCGCGAACGGCGTAGACGGGCGCGAGGGCGCCGAGGTCGTCGAGCACGCGGAGCGCGCCGATGTCGCCGGCGTGGACGATGAGGTCGGGCGCCGCCGCGGCGATCCACCGCGCCGCGTCCGGGTGGGGCTCGCTGTGCGTGTCGGCCACGACCACCAGTGTGAGGCCGCCGTCGCCTCGGAGGGGGACGCGCGCCCGGCGGCGCACGCGCCGTGTCCGGCCGCGCGAGGCGGGCGGCGTGGGGGACGCGCGCGGCGACGTTCGGCTCGTCACTCGGTCGGCTTCGGCTCCTGGCACACGCCCCCGTTCGCGGCGCAGCAGTCGGCCGAGGGCGTCGCGTTCGTGCAGGTGGCGGAGCGCGTGCCGTCGCAGCACTTCGTGTGGGCCGCGTCGTAGGCGCGGAGCTTCGGGCCGAGCACGGCGCACTTGCGCGAGCACTCGGCGAGGCGCTCCTTCGGGGCCCACACGCGCCCGTCGGCGGCGCACTGGGTCGCCTTCGGGTCGGCGAGCGCCGCCTCGCCGCAGGCGCGGAGCTGCCCCCTGAACAGGTCCTCGGAGCGCTGCGCCCCGAACTTCTTGCACTCGGCCTCGCAGGTCGCCTGCTCGGCGGGGGAGGCGCCGTCGGTGCACCGCTCGAGCTTCGCCGTCGCCTTGCAGTCGGCGAGCGCGGTGCGGAGCACCGACTCGTGCTCCGACATGGGCACCGCCGCCAGCGACTCGGCCACCGCCGCGCTCGTGGGCGCCGCCGTGGGCGCGGGCTGCGCCGCGCGGGCCTCGCGGGCGCGGGACTCGTCGACGTGGCGCTTGTTGAGGCGCTGGACCGACGCGAGGTCCTCGTTCACCCAGATGCAGTCGCCGCCCTTCGCCTTGCAGCTCGCCGCGCGCGCGTTGGCCTCCTTCAGCGCCTCCTCGCACCCGCCCGCGGTCGCGCAGCGGGCCGTGATTTGCTGTGTGAAGCCGTCCTCCGGGACCGCCGGCCCGCAGGCCACGAGGGCGACCAGCCCCAGCCACACCATTCCGCCCATTGTCGCTCGGAGCGCCATACCCACCTCCCGGCGGAATCTTCGCACGCGAGGCGTGGCGTGGACCAGCGGCTTCGCGGCGAGGCCCAATTTGGACTAAGACGCCGGGACGACGAGCGCCGCGAGAGGCGCGGAGAGAGTCATCGAATGAGCCGCGCCCACACCGATCGCGAGTACGAAGGCGAGCTGCGCAAGATCCGCGAGCAGCTCCTTCTCATGGGCGCGAAGGTGGAGGACATGCTGCGCGACAGCATGCGCGCGCTCATCGAGCGCGACAGCGACCTCGCCCAGCGCACCCTCGACACCGACCGCCAGATCAACCGCCTCGAGGTGGAGACCGACGAGCTTTGCCTGCGCGTGCTCGCCCGCCGGCAGCCGGTCGCGTCCGACCTGCGCTTCCTCACGATCGCGCTCAAGCTCGTGACCGACCTCGAGCGCATGGGAGACCTGGGCGTGAACATCTGCGAGCGCGTGCTCGAGCTGAACGCCGAGCCCACGCTCAAGCCGTACGTCGACCTCGTGAACATGGCGGAGGCCGCGCAAGGCATGCTGCGCGACGCGCTCGACGCGTTCGTCGCCTCCGACGTGACGCGCGCCGAGACGGTGATCGAGCGGGACACCACCGTGGACGCCTACTACGACTCGATCTTCCGCGATCTGCTCACCTACATGATGGAGAACCCGCGCAACATCTACCGCGCGACGCGCGTGCAATCGATCGCGAAGTACATCGAGCGCCTCGCCGACCACGCGACGAACATCGCGGAGATGGTGGTGTTCATGGTGCGTGGCAAGGACATCCGCCACGGGCGCCTCGCCGAGCGGCGCGGGAGCCGTGCCTCGACGCCGCCGCCGGCCGCGGTGAAGCAGGCCGCCGAGCGCGGCCCGACCTCGTCGGGCCCCGCGAGCAGGCCCCCCTCGAGCCGGCGCTGACGCCGCGCGCGAATCGGTCGCGCGGGCCCCGCGCGGAGGCTACACTCCTGCCGAACCGCGCCGCGAGGCGTCCGAGACCGCGAGGAGAGACCCCCCCGATGAACCTGGAAGTGAGCCCCGAAGGGGCGAACGAAGGTCGATGGCGAGCCCGAG
>CAZHGG010000921.1:0-3031 GCA_964531755.1 uncultured Polyangiaceae bacterium | reverse complement strand
TGTCCACGTGCACGCGGCTCGCATGGATCATGGCCGGGACGGCGCGCGCGTAGGGCTTGGCAAGCGGCGGACGCGCCTAGCGGGTGCCGTCGAACCGCGCGGGGCCGCGGCGCCCGCCTGGCAGGTGCGTCGGTCGCGGCGTGCCAGATCGTGTCGCGTGGGTCGGGCGGGGACGCGCTTTCCGCAGAGATGGGCCCGGCACGCCTGCTGCAGAGCCAGGGCATGCCCACCCGCCCCCTCGCCTGCGCCACGCTCCTCGCGCTCCTCTCGCTCGTCGTGACCGCGTGCGGCGGCGGCGACGAGCTCGACAGCCGCTCGGCCTCGCTCGGCCTCGCGCAGCCCACGAACGCCTTCGGCCTCACCTTCGGGCAGGCCCTCGGGGACACCCCTCCGGGGGCGATCGGCATGAGCTGCCACGGCGCGCCCAAGGGGGTCGAGAACCCCCACGCCGGCTCGTGCAACCCGTACCGCGGCGACACCCGCTGCGACCACGCGCTGCCCATCCTATGCATCAAGAAGGACGCGCGCCCGGCGCCGCCCGGCTTCACCCCCAGCTTCTACAACGGGTGGGTGCAGGGCGAGCTCGCCTCGAGCGCTCCGGTGGTCGGGCGCGCGCTCACCTCGCGCGCGGCCGCGGACGCTGTGTGCGCCCACGACCTCGGCCCCGCCTACCGCATGGCCGAGTTCCACGACGGCGACGGAGGCTGGGCGTTCACGGGCGCGCACGGCGGCGTCATGGGGGACGCGCGGCACTGGGTCCACATCAACGACCAGCCCGGCAACTGCTGGGACCTTCCGTCGGCTGCAGCTGCGCACTAGCCCGGGCTCGGCGCCGTCGAGCGCCTCGGGCCCGCCGCTACTTCGCCTTCTCCATCTCCTTGCGCTGCTCCTCGAGGAGCTTCTGGAGGTCCTCGTTCATCTTCTTGAGCTCGTCCGCGGACGCGGCCTTCAGCTTGTACTTGAAGGTCTTCGAGCTCGTGACCTTGCCGTCGGCGTAGACCGTGAGCCCCATCAGCTCGCCGTCTTCGGTCCACACCTTGGAGGTGCCGCTCATCTTGCCCTCCTTGTAGGGAATCTCGGACTTGCGCTTTCCATTCGGGTGGAACGTGACCTGGAGCCCCTCCTCGCGCCCGTCGCGGTAGGCCGTGCTGCTCGTCGGGCGCCCCTCCTCATCGAAGTCCCACCACCGCCCCGACCACTCGTGCTGCTCGTAGGAGCCGCTGCGGTGGACCTTGCCGTTCTTGTGAAACCAGATGGCGGGCCCCTGCCGCTTCGACAGCGACTTGCCCACCACGCCGCCTGAGCGGCACTCGATGACGTTGTCGCCGCTGACTTGTTTCGTACCGGGCGGGCAGGGGAGCTTCGAGGTCATCGACGGATTGGCTACGATCGGCGTGTAGCTGCCGATGTCGGTCGGGCGGCTCTCGTCGGCTGTGGCCGCGACCGGCTCCGTGGGATCCGCGCTCGCGCCGGAACCGACGGGCGCCGAGACCCCCGAGGGCGTGGGCGCCGTCGAGTGGGTCGCCTGCGCGCTCTCGGCCGCGGCGCCGCTCGGCGGATCGGCCGCGGCCTCGCCCTTCTTTCCGCACGCCATCAGCGCCATCGCCGCCACCACCACCCACGCGCAGCTCGTGTTCGCTCTCATTTCGGGTGTCCTCCGAGGGGAAGGAGACACGACCGCCCCGCGCTTGTCACGGGGGAACCTCAGCCGCACCGCGCGCCGCGCCCGCCAGATCCCCGGGTCGGCTAGACTGCCGCGTGGCGCCCGCGCGCCGACCCCTGGAGAACCGTGGCCGAGCCGCTCAAGGACTTCTTCTCACCCGCGCTCGTGCGCGACCTCGGCGCGACCCTCGCGCGCGTGCACCCCGCGTTCCCCGTGCGCGCGTTCGTGCGCGACGCCACGCGAGGCCTCGAAGCGCTCGGCCTCCTCGACCGCGCGCACCGCATCTCCGCGTCGATGGCCAAGCACCTCCCGCCTCGCTACGAGGACGCCCTCGCGGTGCTGCTCGCGTCGCTCGGGCCCGAGCACGCGACCGACGAGCTGCTCGGCGCGGGGATGGCGCCGTTCTTCTACCTGCCCCACGTGCTCTTCGTCGCCGAGCGCGGCCCCGACGCGTTCGAGCCCTCGATGCACGCGCAGCGCGAGCTCACGAAGCGCTTCACAGCGGAGTTCAGCCTCCGCGCCTTCCTCGAGCGCCACCCCGAGCGGACGCTCGCGGTGCTCGCCGAGTGGGCCTCCGATCCAAGCCCCCACGTGCGGCGCCTCGTGTCGGAGGGCACGCGCCCGCGCCTCCCGTGGGCGAAGCGCGTGCGCTTCCTCGACGAGCACCCCGAGCGGCTCACTCCGCTCCTCGAGCGCCTCAAGGACGACCCCGCCCCGCTCGTGCGGCGCAGCGTCGCAAACCACCTGAACGACCTGGGGAAGTCGCGCCCGGAGCTGCTCGTCGCCCTCGCCTCCCGCTGGCTCGAGGGCGCGTCGCCCGAGCGTCGCGCGCTCGTCGAGCACGCCCTGCGGAGCGCGGTGAAGCGCGGCGTGCCCGGGGCGCTCGCGCTGCTGGGCCACGGCGAGCCCGCGAAGGTCGACGTCGCGTCGGTCCGGTTCGAGCCGCCGCGCGTCGCCATCGGTGGCGCGGTGAAGGTCTCGTTCGAGCTCGTCAGCCGCGCGGCGCGCGCGCAAGAGCTCCTCGTCGATCTCTCGGTCGGGTTCGTGAAGGCGCGCGGAGCCACGCGCGCGAAGGTGTTCAAGGTCGCGCGCGTGCGCTTGCCCCCCCGTGGGCGCGTGGCGCTGTCGAAGACGCTCTCGCTCGCCGTGCACACCACGCGCGTCCCTCGCCCGGGGACCCACACGGTCGACGCGCTCGTGAACGGGGCGCGGGTGGCCCTCGGCGCCTTCGAGGTCGTCACCTCATGACGGAGCTCGCGCGCCTGCTCGATCGCGACGCCCTCCAGGCCGAGGAGGGGCCGCGGGGGCGCGTGCGGGTCACGGTGCCGCGCGGCTGGGCGTCGGCCCGCGCGACCATCGTCGTGCAGG
>CAZHGG010000920.1:1687-3036 GCA_964531755.1 uncultured Polyangiaceae bacterium | reverse complement strand
GCCGACGCGAGCCCGCCGCCGGACGCGGCGGCGCCGGGCGTGGGCGGGCCCGGCGTGGTGGTCGAGGTCACGCACTGCGGGGCCGTCGTGGGCGAGGTGGTGATGGCCGGTCCGGTGCGCGACATCGTGGCCCGCGGCATGACCGAGCTCACCGGGCGCGCGACGGAGGAGGCCGCGTGGAAGGCGCTCTTCTCCCCCGGCGACGTGGTGGGCATCAAGGTGAGCCCGGTCGGGTACCCGAAGGTGTTCAGCCAGGTGGCCACCGTCGCGGAGATCGTGCGCGGCCTCGGTCTGGCGGGCGTCACGCCCGACAAGGTCATCGTCTTCGATCGCTACCGCGACTACCTCGACGCGTGCGGGTACGCGGCGGCGCTGCCCGCCGGGGTGCGCTTCGCCGCGGCCTCTCCGGCGTTCGCCTTCGACCAGACCGACACCGCGGGCTACGACACGAGCGTCTTCGTGGATCTCCCCCGGGTGTACCCGGGCGACGACCCGACGAACCCCGTGAAGCGCCGCTCCCACCTGTGCGACGTCGTGAGCCGCGAGGTCACGAAGGTGATCAACGTGCCCGCCCTCAAGGACCACGGGTCGGCCGGCATCACGTGCGCGCTGAAGAACATGACGTACGGCTGCGTGAACAACGTCGCGCGCACCCACTCGGCGCCCGACAACTGGACGAAGGACTTCGTGCCGGCCGTGGCGTCCATCCCGGCGCTCCGCTCGAAGGTGGTGCTCCACATCGCCGACGCGCTCATCGCGTGCTTCGACGGCGGCCCCGCGCCCGACGGTGTCACGTTCCGCACGTTCGTCGGCGCGTCGCTCTTCTTCGCGACCGATCCGGTCGCGCTCGACCGCGTCGGGTGGAAGCTGCTCGACGAGCAGCGCGCGAAGGCCGGGCTCCCCGCGCTCGCGAGCACCGGCATCGCGCTCACGAACCCGGGCGGCGCGGAGGCCTACAACGAGCGGCAGCCGCAGCACGTGCTCACCGCGGGCGCCGCGGGGCTCGGGGTCTCCGACCTCGCGCTCATCACACACCGCAAGGTCCTGCTCAGCGCGGGCCCCTGCGGGGCCACGTAGAGGCGCTCGCGCGCGCGGCCGCCGAGTGTGGTCGGGGGGGCGACCTCCCCACGCGCCCGCGCTGCTCACTCCTTCGAGGCTGCCTTCTTCGGCCCCGCCCGCGGCGCGCGGCCGGCTGCGGTCAGGGCCCCGCGGAGGACGAACTCGATCTGCCCGTTGAGGCTGCGCAGATCGTCGTTCGCCCACCGCTGGAGCGCCTCGAGCACCGCCGGATCGATCCGGAGCAGGAACGCCTTTCGCTCGGCCACGTCAGGAGTAGATGGTGCCGGTGT
>CAZHGG010000920.1:0-1677 GCA_964531755.1 uncultured Polyangiaceae bacterium | reverse complement strand
GGACGGCATGGCGCTCAGGGGTAGAGCGTCCCGGCGTTGACGACCGGCTGGGTGGCCCGCTCGCCGCAGAGCACCACGAGCAGGTTCGACACCATCTGCGCCTTGCGCTCCTCGTCGAGCGACACGACCTGCTTCTCGGCGAGCTTGGCGAGCGCCATCTCTACCATGCCCACCGCGCCCTCGACGATGAGGGCGCGCGCCGCGATGATCGCGCCGGCCTGCTGCCGCTGCAGCATCGCCTGCGCGATCTCGGGCGCGTAGGCGAGGTGGCTGATGCGCGCCTCGACCACCTCGACGCCCGCGGTCACGAGGCGCGCGTCGATCTCCCTCTTCAGCTCGTCCGCGATGGTCTCCGTGTGGCCACGGAGCGACGGCTTCGTCTCGTCGTGAGCGTCGTACGAGTAGCTCGTCGCGAGGTTCCGCACGGCCGACTCCGCCTGCACGGCGACGAACGCCTGGTAGTCGTCGACCTGGAAGCACGCCTCCGCGGTGTCGAGGACCCTCCAGGCGATGATGGCGGCGATCTCGATGGGGTTGCCGTCGAGGTCGTTCACCTTGAGCTTCGCGCTCTCGAAGCTGCGTAGGCGCAGCGAGACGCCGCGCTTCGTGAAGAACGGGCTCGCCCAGCGCAGGCCTGGCTCGCGCGCGGTGCCGACATAGCGCCCGAAGAGCTGGAGCACGCGCCCCTCGTTCGGGTTCACCACGAAGAGCCCGGACAGGGCGACGATGCACGCGACCTCGACGAGCACGACCAGCGCCGCGACGGCCTCTTGCCCGCGGAGCGCGTCGAGCCTCGCGAGCGAGAGCGGCAGCCCGACCATGGTGGCGAGGAGCGCGATCAGGACGATCCCGCCGGGCGCGGTGTCGTGGAGCTTCTCTTTGAGGGGGAGGGTCTTCATGCTTTCACAGTGATATCATTTTGAAAGCTCGTCAAGCTCCCCACGATCGATTCGCGCGCGCCGCGCGCCGGGCGCCGGACGCCGGTTTTGTTCAACCTTCCCGAGTGACTCGGTAGACTGCCGCGGCCATGCCCGCCTCCTCCCGCCCTCGCGCCGCCTCGCCCAGGCCCGGTCCCCGTGGCCTCGGCCACGCGCTCGCGCTCGCCGTCCTCGCCACCTCGCTCGCCTCCGCAGGCTCGGCCCGCGCCGACGAGGCCGACGACCGCCACCAGGAGGGCACCGCGCTGAGCAAGAAGGGCGAGTTCGAGGCGGCGCGCATCAAGCTGCTCCAGGCAGCGTCTCTCCGCCCGATGCCGAAGACGTTCCTCAACCTCTGCGTCGTCGAGCAGCAGATGAAGCTCGAGGAGGAGGCCATCAAGCACTGCCGCGCGTTCCTCGCCGCGAAGGACGCCGACCCCGCGACCGCGAAGACCGTCCACGACGGCATCTTCCGAGAGCTCGAGCAGGTCACCGGGCGCGTGGCCATCGAGGCCCCGAAGGGCGCGTCCGTCGAGGTCGACGGGCACCTGCTCGGCGTCGCGCCGTTCCCCGGCCCCGTCGACCTGAAGGTTGGTGAGCGCACGCTGTCGGTCGGCGCCGTCTCGGTGAAGATCGCCGTGCGCTCGGGCCAGGTCGTCACCGCCAAGCTCGTGCCGGAAGAGCCGGCCCCGGCCCCCCCGCCGGCCGCCGCGCCCGGCGCGCCACCGGAGCCCTCGCCGCCTCCGCCACGCGAGGCACC
>CAZHGG010000919.1:0-3039 GCA_964531755.1 uncultured Polyangiaceae bacterium | reverse complement strand
CTCGAGCGGGGTGCCGCCGCCGAGAGTCGAGGGCGCGGCGCCGCGCGGCGGGAGCGAGAGCGGCGGGGGGGCGCTGGCGCGCTGGGCGTCGAGCGCGTCGAACGGCGCGAGCGCCGCCTCGAGCTCGGCCATCGTGCGGAAGCGGTCTTCCTTGTTCTTGGCGAGGCACACGCGGATGATCTCGTCGAGGCCCGGCGGCACCATCGGGTTGCTCTGCCTCACCGGGGGCAGCTCCTCGGTGAGGAGCATGATGAGCGTCCGCGTGGGGTCGTCGGCGTCGAACGGGCGCAGCCCCGTGAGGAGGTTGTACAGGACGGCGCCCACCGCGTAGATGTCGGCGCGCTCGTCCACGACCTCGGCGCGCGCCTGCTCCGGCGACATGAAGCTCGGCGTGCCGAGGATGACCCCCGCCTGCGTGAGGTTGATGTCGTGGTCCTTGACCCGGCTCACGCCGAAGTCGATCACCTTCACGCGCGGCACCCCCTGCTCGCCGGCCTGCTGGCGGAGGAGGAACACGTTCTCGGGCTTCATGTCGCGGTGCACGACCCCCTTTGCGTGAGCGGCGGCGAGGCCCCGGCACACTTGCCGCGCGATGCCCACGGCGAACGGCACGCCGAGGCGGCCCACCTTCTCGACGAACGCCCCGAGCTCTTCGCCGTCCAGGAACTCCGCCACGAGGTACGGCGCGCCCTCCCGCGTGCGGTGGACGTCGATGACCTGGACCACGTTCGGGTGAGAGATGCTGCTGGCGCTCTCCGCCTCGCGCTGGAAGCGCGCGACGATCTCGGCGTTCTGGGCGAACTCGGGCAACAGCACCTTCACGGCGAAGCGCTGGTCGCCGAGCCGGAGGTGCCGCGCCTCGTACACCTTCCCCATGCCGCCCTCGCCGATCAGGCGGACCACGCGGAAGGTCTGGTTCAACACCTGCCCGATGAGGGGATCGACCGCCTCCGGGAGCGGGCGGTCCGCGAGGAGCGGGAGCGAGTCGAAGGGGCACAAGAACATCTCGGGCCCGAAGCGACGGCCACACGACGAGCAGAATTTGGGGAGATCCAGCTCCAGCGGCGGCGGGGCAGGCGGCGGCGGCGGCGCGCTCGCGCGGGCGCCGGGTGCGGGCAGGAACGCCGTGACCTCCTCCGTGCCGCCGAAGTCGATCGCGGCGCCCGGCACGAGGGGGATCGTCCCCCGGATGTCGGAGTACGCGGCGCCCGGTGGGCTCGGGCCTCGGCGCGGCGGAGCGGGCATGGCCTTCTACGCTACCATCCGCGCCGACATGGCGTCCTGTTTCGCGCAAAATTTCCGCGGTCGCCGCGCCGAGCCCTCACGCGGCGCATGAAGGAGGGCGCGGAGCCCGGACGCCCGGCGCGCGCGGGGCGGGCGGCGCGCGAAGGGACGGTTGACCTCGAGACGACTTTGCCTATACTGCGCGCGTTTCGTCCCGCCCTCCCTCCGATGGCGCGACGCCAGAGCGCCCACCGGCGCGTCGACCAGGTGCGGTCCCGACTGAGCCTGGCCATTTCCAAGAGAGCCCTTCATGCCGCTTCATTCCGAGAAGACGATCGAGCTGGTCGAGAAATTCCGCACCCACGAGAACGACACCGGCTCCCCCGAGGTCCAAATCGCGCTCCTCAGCGAGCGCATCGGGTACCTCACCGAGCACTTCAAGACCCACGCCAAGGACCACCATTCGCGGCGCGGCCTCTTGAAGCTCGTCTCGAAGAGGCGCCGGCTCCTCAGCTACCTCAAGAAGACCAGCCTCGATCGCTATCGCAAGACAGTCTCGGCGCTGAACCTCCGCAAGTGACCACGCCACGGGGCGGGACGGGCCAAGGCCCCTCCCGCCTCGGTCGTTTTTCTTCTCGCTTCTCCGTTCGCCCCGTCCACCCCGGGGGCCCGTCGCAGCCTTCTGCTCTTCGATTCCTGCCTCCGACCGAGCCACGCGGGCTCGGCGGTCGGGGGCACGAACCGAGGACCAAGGGCGCCACGTCGCCGCCGGCGCTTCGCCCCCGCGCGTGGGGGCCTCAAGGTCCAACCATGTCTTTCGTACGTGAATCCATCCTCGTCAACGGCAAGCCGATGACGTTCGAGACCGGCCGCCTGGCGAAGCAGGCGCACGGCTCGATCCTCATCACCTACGGCGAGAGCGTCGTCCTCGTCACCGCCGTGTGCGGCGAGGAGCGCCCCGGCCTCGACTTCTTCCCGCTCACCTGCGAGTACGTCGAGAAGACCTTCGCCGCCGGCAAGATCCCGGGCGGGTTCTTCAAACGCGAGGGGCGCCTGCGCGACGACGAGATCCTCGTGGCGCGCATCATCGACCGTCCGTGCCGCCCGCTCTTCCCCGAGGGGTTCAAGAAGGACACGCAGATCATCGCGACCGTGCTCTCGGCCGACAAGGTGAACCCGACCGACGTGCTCGCGCTCACCGCCGCCAGCGCGGCGCTCCACATCTCGGACATCCCGTGGGACGGCCCGCTCGTCGGCGTGCGCGTGTCGCGGGTCGAGGGCGAGCTCATCGCCTACCCCACGTTCGAGCAGCAGGCCGCGTCGGACCTCGACATGGTCGTCGCGTGCAGCCAATCGGCCATCGTCATGGTCGAAGGCGGCGCCGCCGAGGCGAGCGAGAAGGACGTCATCGACGCGCTCATGTTCGCGCACGAGCAGGCCCAGCCCATCCTCTCGCTCATCGAGAAGCTGCGCGCCGCGGTGGGCAAGCCGAAGCGCGTCTTCGTCGCGCCGAAGCTCCCCGAGGCGATCGCCGCGCGCATCCCCGCCCTCGTCGACGGCGCGATCCTCGAGTCGTCCCTCATCCGCGACAAGAAGGCACGCTACGACGGCTACAAGGCCGCGAAGGAGCGCATGCTCGCGACCCTCACCGCCGAGCTCGGCGCCGACTTCGCGGCGAACGAGAAGCTCATCAAGGCCGAGTTCGACGAGCGCAAATACGTCGTGGTCCGCGAGTACGTGCTCGGGCAGAACAAGCGCATCGACGGCCGCGACATGGCGACCATCCGGCCGATCATGACCGAGGTGGGGCTCCTC
>CAZHGG010000918.1:0-3041 GCA_964531755.1 uncultured Polyangiaceae bacterium | reverse complement strand
CGTGCGGCGAGAGCTCTCCGAGAGCGCGTACGTGGAGCACTTCCGGCCGGGCGGCTCGCACGAGGGAGGCGACGGCGCCACGGTCGTGCACCTCGCGTAGCGAGACCCGACGCGAGTCTCCGGGCTCCGAGTCTTCGTCGTCTCGGCGTGCGCGCGGACGCGAGATGCGGCCACACCACGGCGGCGAGGACGAGGGGCGAGCGATGTGCCGCTACGAGCGGCGTGTTCTCGTCACGGGAGATCGACCAGGCACACCGACGCGGCGCGCCTCAAGACCTCGCCGTCCAGCGTGACGAGGGGGACTCTCTCTCGGCCGGCGACCCACGCATACGTCGCGTCCGCCGCGCGGAGCTTCGTCGCCATCGCGAAACGGCGAGGTCACGTGCTCACTCCGCGCGCCACATCCACTCGAGCGGACGCCAAGTGGCGACCAGGCCTCCGTCGAGCACGGGGTCGAGGAACGCCTGGGTCGCCTTGGTGACGTCGTCGAGGGTCGGCCACGCGAGCTCGTCCTCGCGAGCCATCGCCAAGTAGGGCGTCGTCCACGTGGACTGCGGGGCAGGAACCGACGCCGGCAACGCGTGCGTCCTGCGGAACGTGAAGGTCTGATCGAGGGCCTTTCGCAGACGCTTTGCATCGAGGGTCTGAGCCGTCGCGAGGAGCGCGAGGTCTGGCAGATCCTTTACTCGCGAGTTCGGGCGCAGGCGCGGCATCGTGTACGCGTGGAGCTTCTCCGCGATGTGCGTCTCGATCGGGTAGAGCCGGAGCGTCGGTGGCGCGATGCCACCGAACGCGAGGACGTCCTCCGCCACCACAACGTCGGGCTCGCCGAGGATCGGGTCGCCGAAGGCTACGTCGACGCCGAAGCGCTGGCCGTAGAGCTTGCCGGCGAGCCTACACTCGGCACGGAAGCGCACCCCGTCGTACTGGAGCCCGTCGTTCTGGATCTCGGGGTGGCCTTCGTCGAGCTCCACCTCGAAGGTCATGAAGTCGCCAAGGTTGAGACGCGCAGCCGCTCGCAGCTCCGGGAGAATGCCGTCGGGTGAGCCCACCATGCGCAAATCGACGTCCTTCGTGGTTCGGGCGCGCGCCAGGCGGAGCTCGAGCGCGAGCCCTCCCTTGAGAGTCGCGGCGTCGCCGAGCGCGGCGTGGACACGTGCCAGGAAGCGATCGAACACGAGGAGCTGCCGTTTGCGGGCAAAGTCGGCGCCGCTCTTGGCCGAGGTGCGGAGTCGTTGCTCGAGCGCCTGCTTGAAGGGCTCCGGCGAAGAGTACGTGCGAACCGTCATCGGGAAAGCCCCCCGAACGGCCTGAGCGTGGCCTCGACGTCACCGAGCTCGGCTTTGGTGACGAGGCCTCGGCGAAGGGCTTGCTGCGCCGCCTGTCGCAGTACCTCGGGCGAGAGCCCCTCCCGCGCGCAGTCGTTCAGCGACCGTCGTGGGTTGGTTGTGGGTATGGCGCCGAACCACGAGCGATCCTCGGCGGGCACGTCGGCGTGGTGGAGGACCACGTCCGCCGGAACGCGGAAGCGCCGACGTCCCCAAGCCCTAGGTAGCGTGAGATGGATGTGGGCCGGCAGCACATCCGAGAGCCCGTGCAGGGAGAGCGCAGTCTGGTGCGAGACGACTCCCGCCAGCTCCGACCACAGCCAAGCGGCGACGAACTCCTCGTGCTCGCCCGCGGGGAAGTGGACGAGCCGGTAGATGCCCCGCCGTACGCGGACCGCTTTGCCCGCGTGGACGTGGTGGATGAGGAGCTGAGGCGAGTAGCCGGCCTCGGCTGCCTGCTTGGTCGTGAACAGACCCTCCTGACCCGCCGCGGTCGCGAAGAGGCGGTCCCAGTCCGGTCGGGTTCCAGCAAGCTCAGTCATGCACAGAACGTAAGCCACACTTTAGTTTTGTGCGAGCGGGTCTGGCCGCGCCGTGAAGGGCTGCGGGCCGATCGTGCACCTCGCGTGGCTAGAGCTTCGGTTCGCGTCCTCGCCGCGCTCCCCACAAGGCGTGGCGTGACGCGTCGTGCTGCTGCACCCCCTGCGACCTGGACGCGCGGCGCGACGATGCGCGCGCGCCCCTCCCAGGCCGCCGGGCTCCACAGCGCGCGGCCGACCCGGGAGCGCGCCGCGCCTCTCCTCGTGCTTCCGCCGTCCGAGGCAGTCTGCGACTCGCGGGGAGCGCAGCGCGCGGCCCCCGCGCACGTCCTCGCCCTCGTGCCTGTGGCTGCCGCCCACGGCCCGCGCCTCGCGACCGCACGCGGGCCTCGGCACGGCGGCGGCTAGCGACGGCGCTCTGCCCGCAGCTCGTCACCCGCCCTCCTGACCGGCTACCCCTGCTCTTCGGCTCCTTCGGCTCCCGTTCGCCATCGCCCCCCGAACCGTACCATCTCTCGCCGACCTCGCCGCGGCGGGAGGCTGGCCGGCGCTGCCAGTCCGGGTTCCGCATGGAGTCTAAGCTTCCGCGAGGTACGTCCAGAAGTCCGCGATCCGACGCGAAGATCGAGCAGGTTCTCTTCGGGCTCGTCGTGCCACCAGACGTAGACGGCACCGTCCTCGGAGCGGCAATCGACGAGGAACAAGTTGCCCCCGCCATCGATCGCGAACGGGAAGAGATACGGTGGATGAATCTCTCGCTCTTGAACCAGTGACCGATACGCGCCCATCGCAGAGAGACCGCGGCCCTCCGCCCGAAGCGGTAGACATTCGGAAATCACCACCGTCGTGGCCCCGCGACGGAAGATGTACGCGTCCGGCACGCCGCCGTTTGCGCGCAAGTAGTGCTCCCGAAGACCCGGCGGGAACCGAAGGCCGATTTCCGCCTCTGCCGACGACAGCGCCTCGCGGGTCAAGGGCGTTCGCGAGTTCTCGAACTTCATGGCGCGTACCGGCCCCCGATCCACTTCAACCACTGCGCCACCCCGTCGACATGCGGAGCGTAGCCCCTCACTCCCCCCTCACTCCTTGGGCACGCGCCGCGTCCCCGCGATCACCTCGGCGCGCAGCGCCTCGACGCGGGCCACCACCTCGGGCGTCAAGTGCGAGGCGTGGG
>CAZHGG010000917.1:0-3041 GCA_964531755.1 uncultured Polyangiaceae bacterium | reverse complement strand
GCATCCGCGCGTACGTGCTGCTCGGCACGCTGTTCGTCACGCTCGATGTCGGCGCGAACCTCGCGTACGCGGGGCTGCGCGACCACCGCGTCGGCTTCGTGCTCCTCAGCGCCGCGGGCCTCGCGATCTTGGGCACCATGATCGGCACGACGCTGAAGCGCGACGAGGTGCGCGCGCTGGTGGGGCGGCTCAAGCTCGCGGTGCGCGGCTGGGAGTGATCGCGCCGCTCAGTCGCCGCGCCGCCGCAGGTGCTCGCGCGCCACGTCGGACCACGGCCCAGTGGGCTCGAGCTCGAGGTAGCGCTTCCAGTGCGTCTTCGCGCGCCCGCTCTCGCCCAGGTTCTCGAGCGCCATGGCCAGGTTGAAATGGGCGTCGGAGAACTTCGGATCGGCCTGGATCGCCTTCTGGAAGTAGGGGATCGCCTGCGAGGCCTGGCCGCGCTCGAGCATGACGTAGCCCAGGTTGTAGTAGGCCTCCGGCTGGCGATCGTCGACCTCGAGCGCGCGCCTGTAGAGCTCCTCGGCCGCCGCCACGTCGCCGCGTCGGAACCGGATGTTGCCGAGGTTCGTGTAGGCGATCGCGAGCTTCGGATCGAGCTCGAGGGCTCGCTTGTAGAGCGCCTCGGCCTCGTCGTACGACGAGGGATCCTCGTCGAACGCGCTCGCGCGGACGTACAGGTCGTACGCGGTGCGCGCGCGGTTCGCCTTGGTCTCGGGGCGGAGCACGCGCACCACGTCGTCGCGGAGCGCGTTCACCTGGAAATCGAGCACCATCTGCCCCGTGGTGGGTTCGAAGGGGCCGCCGTCCGCCCTCACGACCACGCGCGCGCCGTCGCTCACGATGCGCAGCTCCTGGAGCGGCCGGGTCACGCGCGGCAGGCTGCTGCGCAGCGCGCCGATGGCCTGCGCCACGTCCCGGAGCTTGACCTTGTTCCGCAGCAGATCGCTCGTCGCCCGCAGCGCGATGAGGTCTTGGAACGTGTACGCGCGGGCGCGGCCGCGGGCCCCGGTGGGCGCCACGATCCCGAGGCGCGCGAGCGAGCGCAGCGTCCCGGCGCCCAGCCCGAGGAGGCGCTCGACCTCCTTGCCCGTGAAGACGTCCGCGATGGGTTCAGTGGACCCCGAGGGCGGCGGCGCGCTCGACGCCGCGGGCGTGTCCCCCGACTTCGGCGGCGGAGGCACCCGGCCGCCTCCCTTGCCGAACGCGACGTGGATGATCTCCGCCCGCGCGCGCGGCGGCTTCGTGCTCGGAGGGTCGTCTTTCTTGCGGGCCATGCTCGGGGCGGTCGTGTTCGGCGGGGTCAGCGCGGGCGGCCGGCGCCTCGACGCGCCGGGGCCTCTATCAAGGCCGCCTCGACCTCGGCGTCAACCCTCAGCCCGCGTGGGTGGGTGGAAAATCGGAGCTCACAACGGATCGTGCCGAGCGGAGAGGGGGCGCGGCTCAGGGCCTCCCGCCGCGCGAGGCGCACCGCGCGTAGGCGCGCGTGGAGGTCGCGCTCCGCCAGGGCCGCGGGCGCGAACGGCGCCGTCTCCGAGGCCTCGACGGGGAGCAGCGCGCTCGTGGTGCCGTACCAGACCTCGGCCCCGGGCTCCTCGCGTACGGCGCCCTCGCTCACGACGTCGGCGCGGTCGAACAGCTCCCGCCAGGCGGCGTCGCAGGTGCGGACGCGCCCGACCCCGTGCAGGAGCAGCGACGCCCGGCTCTTGGCCAGGCCAGGTCCCAAGCGTGGATCGCGCGGCGTCGTCATGAAGGTAAGATATTGGCCTACCTAAACCGACACGACCAAGTTCATCGACACACGCTCGCCTGGGCTCGCCCGCAGGCCGCCTCCTCGCGTGGGCTGCGTGCCGCCGCTTACGACAAGACGCGGAGGCTCCTGCCCACCAAGACGGCGTTGTGGCTGCCCACCCGGTAGCCCTCGAGGTCCAACGTCACGTAGACGAACCCCGCGCGCTTGCCGGCCGCCACGATGGCGTCGCGCTGCGCGAACGCGGCGGCGAGCTCGTCGGTCGCCACCTCGACGCGCGCGAACGCCCCGCCGCCGGAGCGGCCTCCGTCGAGGTCGGGGAGCCCATGCCAACGCACGCGCACCTGCCGCAGCGCGAGCGCCTTCAGGGCGGCCTCGAAGGCGGCGATTTGCTCGAGGCGCTCGCGCGTGACCCGGGTGCCGTAGGGGAGGCGGCTCGAGAGGCAGGCGGCCGCTGGCTTGTCCCACACGCGGAGGCCGAGGAGGGCCGCGAGGCGCCGCACCTCCGACTTGCCGAGCCCCGCCTCCACGAGCGGGCTCTTGACGCTCGCCTCGCGGGCCGCGTCGAGGCCGGGGCGGTAGTCGCCGAGGTCGTCGGTGTTGGTGCCGTTCATGGTGCAGGCGAGGCCCCACTCGAGCTGCTTCTTCGCGGCGACTCGATAGAGCTCGCTCTTGCAGTGGAAGCAGCGGTCGGCGCCGTTCTGGGCGTAGCCCTCGGTCTCGATCTCGTTCGAGGCGACGAGCTCGTGGCGGGCGCCGATCTCGCGCGCCAGCGCGACGGCCTCGTCGCGCTCGGAGGGGGCGAGGCTTGGGCTGACCGCCGTCATGCCGACCGCGCGGTCGCCGAGGAGGCGGTGCGCGAGCGCGAGGACGAGCGCGCTGTCCGTGCCGCCGGAGTAGCAGACGAGCACCGAGGGGACCTCGGCGAACGCCGCGCGCAGGCGATCGAGCGCGGGGTCGCTCGGCAGGGGCTCGGCGGGCGCGGACGCGAGGGGGGAGGGCGAGGTCACCCGTGTTCTTTAGCAAAACTTCGAGCGGAGCTTGTAACCCTACGAATGACTGATAACATGTTCAGTATGTCCGCGAGCCAAGCGTCGTCGTCGTTGCTGCACGCGCTCCCGGCGCTGGGCGCGCTGGGCGTCCACCAAGGCGCCGAGGCGCTCGCGCCGCGCGAGCAGATCCTCCTGCTCGACTGGCCGGAGCTCGAGCGCGCCCTCCCGGACGGCGGGCTCCCCCGCGGGGTGGTCGAGCTCGCCGCGCCGCACGCGCACGGCGGCGGCACGACGCTCGCGCT
>CAZHGG010000916.1:0-3042 GCA_964531755.1 uncultured Polyangiaceae bacterium | reverse complement strand
GCGTCGAGGAAGGCCATCTCGCCGATGACCTCGCCCGGCCCCATGCGGTTGATCTCGCGCTCTTCGGCGCTGGTCTCGCGGACGGTGGCCGCGAACGCCCCCTCCGCCACGAGGAGCATCGACGCGCCGGGGTCGCCCTGGCGGAAGAGCCACGCGCCGGCGTCGCACACGCGCACGCGGAGGCACACCGCGAGCGCGGAGAGCTCGTGCTCGTCGAGGCGACGAAACAGCGGGGTGCGCCGGAGGACCTCCTTGTCGGCACGCAGGTGCATGAGCTTCGAGGCTACCACTCGCGCGGGCGCGCGCGCAGCCATCCACCGCGGTCTTCGCGAGGGCGCGGGCCCCCGGCCCCGTCGGCGGTCAGGTGGGCGCGGTGAGCTCGCCGGCCCAGGCCCGCACCGCGGCCCTCACGCGGGCCTGCACCTCGGGCGGGACGGCGCGCGTGCTCACGTGGCGGCAGGCGAGCAAGGCGCGCCGCAGCGCGTCGCAGGCGCTCGCGCACGCCGGACAGGTGGCCAGATGGGCCTCCATCGCGGCGCAGTCGCCCTGGCTGAGATCGCCCTCGAGCTTCCGGGACCACATCGCGGACACGTCCGGGCAGGTCGAGGGCTGAGGCGCGGCGACCGCGGGCGCCTCGAGCAGCGGCCGCAGCTCCCGCCGGAGCGCCTCGCGCGCGCGGTGGAGGCGGCTCTTCACGGCGTCGACCGAGACCCCGAGGGCCTCGGCCGCCTCGGGGGCCGTCAGCCCCTCCACGTCGCGGAGCATCACCACCTCCCGGTGCTCCTCCGGCAGGGCGTCGAGCGCGCGCCCGAGCGCGTCGCCCAGCTCGTGGTCGGCGGTCTGCGCCTCCGGGCTGCGGCCCGCGTGCGGCTCCTCGGCCATGCGGTCGTCGCTGACGGGCGGCTGGTTCTTCAGGCCACGGCGGCGGCGCGCGCAGGCGCTCCGCGTGAGGGCGAAGACCCAGCTCGTGAGCGAGGCGCGCCCCTCGAACTCGGCGAGGTGCTTCGTGACGCTGAGGAGCGTGTCCTGGAGCACGTCGTCGGCGTCGTGGGCGTTCCTGCACATGCGCAGCCCGAAGCGGTGAATGGAGGGGGCGACGCTCCCGAGCAGCTCCTCGAGCGCGGCCCGCTCGCCAGCCCGCGCGCGATCGATCAGCGACTGCGATGGCACCATCGGGACTTCTATTGTCGAACTCGGGCGGTGAAGCAAGCGGGGCCGCTCCCGCGCGCGCCGAACCGCCCGGGCCTCGAGGTGGCTCTCACGCTCGAGGGGCGCAGCCCGCGCCGCCCCGGAGGACCCCATGACGACCCAAGCCCACCACGAAGCCACGTCTGCCCCCGCGCCCGCGCCCGCGCCCACGCACGGGACCCAGCGCCGCCTCAGGCTCCCGTTCGACGCCGCCGTCCTTGCGCTCCCCGCCGCCCTCAAGGCCGAGGGCTTCGGCGTGATCACCGAGATCGACCTCGCCGCCACCTTCAAGGCCAAGCTCGGCGTCGACTTCCGCAAGTACCGCATCTTCGGGGCGTGCAACCCGACGCTCGCGCACCGCGCCCTCGGGCACGATCTCTCCGTGGGCGTGCTCTTGCCGTGCAACGTGGTGCTCTACGAGGGCGACGACGGCGTCGTCACCGTGGGCGCCGTCGATCCGACGCAGACCCTCGGCGGCGGCGCGGACGACCCGGAGCTCGCCGCGCTCGCGCGCGACGTGGGCGAGCGGCTGTCGCGAGTGCTCGCCGCGCTCGCCGCGGCGTGACGGGTCACTCGCCCTCGAGGAAGCCCTCCCCGGTCGCCACGATCCGCTCGGCGCGCGCGCGCGCCTCCGCGGGCCACGGCTCGGTGACGCACGCGAAGCGGCCGTAGTCGAAGGGCTCGCCCGGCGCGCGGGCGACCTGCACGATCCGCTCGCGCTGGCCCTCCGCCAGCAGCTCGAGCGCGCGGTGGTGACAGTAAGGGTTGTTTCCTATTCGCCCGAAGAGCACGTGGGCCGTCCAGGAGCAGCCCCCGAGGCACGCCTCGGCGTAGTAGCAGGTCGCGCAGTAGCCCCACAGCGACTCCACGCCGCGTCCGCGGTTGAAGCGCAGCGGCGCGGCGCGCTCCCACACGTCGCGCAGCGAGGCGTCCCGCACGCTGCCGCCCACGTAGTCCCGCGAGGGGAGGGAGGGGCACCCTTTGATCGCGCCGTCGGCCTCGATGCCCATCCCCAGGACACCCGCGCTGCACGGCGCCCTGTGCGCCTCGGGCCGCAGCTCGTGCTCGTGCGGCCCGAAATAGCCGATGTCGTTGCCTGGGAACACGCCCACGCCGCGCGCCCTCGCGCGCCGCGCGATGCGCGCGAGCATCGGCAGCACCTCGAGGACGCTGTACGGCTCGAGCAAGAGCTCGGGGTGGTCGGCTGCGCGCCCCATCGGCACGGTCATCGACACCTGCCACGCGCACACCCCCCGGTCGAGGAGCACGTCGAACATGGGCTCGATCTCGCGCAGCGCGGGGCGCGCGATCTGCGTGTTCGCCGCGACGCGCAGCCCGGCCGCGCGCCCGTGCTCGATCGCGGCGAGCGCGCTCGCGTAGCTGCCGGAGCGCCCGCGGAGGACGTCGTGGGTGGCCTCGCAGGCGTCGACCGACACGCTGAGCGTGGTCACGCCGGCCTCCTTCGCGAGGTGCGCGCGCTCGCGCGTGAGCCCACGCCCGCCGGTGAGGAGCCCCACCTCCACCCCGCGGGCGTGGAGCGCGGCGATGACGTCGAGCCACCCCTCGTGCAGGTACGCCTCGCCGCCGATGAGCGTGACCTCGCGCGCGCCGAGGTCGGCGATCTGCTCGGCGAGCGCGAGGGCCTCGGGCGTGGTGAGCTCCCCGGGCCGCGCCTTGCCGGCGCGGGAGCCACAGTGTTGGCACGCGAGATCGCACTTGAGCGTGAGCTCCCACACGACGTAGCCGGGGCGCGCGGCACGATCCGCGGGGGACGCGGCCTCGGCGAGCGGCAGGCGCCGCCGCGGCGCGGGCGCGCTCGGGAGGAGCGGGAGGCGCGCGAGGCCGGACGCCGGC
>CAZHGG010000915.1:0-3044 GCA_964531755.1 uncultured Polyangiaceae bacterium | reverse complement strand
TGGCGCGCCGGCGAGCTCGCCGCGCGCCGCGACTGGGAGATCGCGCTCACGCCGGCCGAGGCGCGAGAGCTCGTGGACGCGGTCGCGCACGCGAAGGGGCGCCGCCGTCCGCTGCGAGCGCTCGTCGCGGCGGACTTCCCGCTCCCGACGCTCCGCGCGCGGATCCCGGTGTGGCGCAACGAGCTCGCGCACGGTCGCGGCGTCGTGGTGCTGCGAGGCGTGCCGGTCGAGCGCCTCACCCAAGAGGACAGCGAACACCTCTTCTGGGGGCTCGGCCTGCACCTCGGCATCCCCGGCGCGCAGAACCCCAAGGGCGACCTGCTCGGGCACGTCGTCGACGAGGGGCGAGACTCGCAGACCGACGTGCGCGCGTACCGCACGCGGACCCGCATCGCGTTCCACTGCGACGCCGCCGACGTGGTCGGGCTCCTCTGCCTCCACCAGGCCCCGGTGGGTGGCCGGAGCCTGCTCGCGAGCTCGGTCGCCGTGCACGACGAGGTGCTGCGCCGGCGGCCCGACCTCGCGCCGCTGCTCTATGCGCCCTTCCTGCTCGACACGAAAGACGAGGGGGGCGTCCGCTATTTTCCGGTGCTCCCGTGCAGCCTCTCTGGCGGGCAGCTCCGCACGTTCTACCACGCCGACTACTACCGCTCGGTCGAGCGCCACGCCGACGCGCCGAGGCTCACGACGGCGCAGCGCGAGCTGCTCGACCTCTACGACGCCATCGCGGAGTCCCCCGAGTTCTGCGTGGAGATGGACCTCGCGCCCGGCGACGTGCAGCTGCTCTCGAACCACACAGTCGTTCACGGGCGGACGGCCTACGAGGACGCCCCGGGCGGCGCGTGGAAGCGCCACCTCCTGCGACTGTGGCTGTCACTCCCCGGCCGCGACGAGCGGCCCGGGCTCGTTGGCGCGAAGGTCGCGCTCCTCGGCGAGCTGGGCAGGGCGCGGGCGGGCGAGGCTCTGCGCGGCCTCCGGGGCTGATCGCCGGCCCGCGCGCGTCGCGCGTGCCACTGGCGACGTCGGTCGGGGGCGTGGGCGGCCAGGGCCCGCCCCTTCTTGCTTGACGCGGCCGGCCTCTCTTCTGGCATGTTCGCGCAGGCGCCGCCGGAGCGATGCCCTCACGTGGCTGGACAATGACGAAGAGAGGACTCGGTCGGTCCGCGTGGACCGGGCGTGCGCTGACGGACCGCGGCGCATTGGGGGGCTGCTTGCTCGGCCTCGGGCTCGGCCTCGCGCTCGCGGGCTGCCACCGGCGCCCGCGAAGCGAGGTCACCGCGGCCGCCGACGCCGGCGCCAGCGGGGCCCACACCGGGAAGACCGTAGGTCGAGCGAGCGCCCGGGCCGCCCGCCCGGCCGCCGTGTATCCCCCTCCCGAATACACCGAGCCCGCGCCGAGGCTCCGGGTCCGCGCGAGCCCCTCTCTCGCCGACGCGGCGGGCGAGTCGCTCGAGGGAGGCAGCGAGGGGTACCGCTTCGTGGCGAGGGCCGTCGTGATCGAGTCCAAGCCCTCCGGCTGGACGTTCTCCGTTTACGCGCGCGAGGTCGCCGACGACGACTGGTTCCCGGAGACCCGCGCGCCGCAGTTTCACCTCCACGTCGGCCCTCGCCCGCTCGCGCGCGGCGCCAGCTTCTCCTCCGCGCTCGCGCACGACGCGACCCTCTCCTTCCAGACGATCAACGCGAAGCTGGCCATTCAGGGGTACGCGAGCCGCGCCGCGTATTTCCTCGTGCTCGACACCTGGGACGTGGCGCCGTACGCGGGGAAATCGGTCGAGGCCGGGCGCGCCTCGGGGCGGCTCTACTTCTACGTGGAGCCCCACAACTGCGGCGGGTGCTTCAAGGGGGCCCAGATCGCGGGCGCCTTCAAGGACGCCCGCGTGCGGTACTTCACGGCGCCGCCGGCGTCGCCATGAGCTCCCTCGGAGATCCCTGGCTCACGTCGCCCGCGCGGCGATAGAGTGAGCGCTCGGCGGGCCACGACGAGAGAGGGAGCGGGAGCATGGAGCGCTACGACGAGCAGCAGTTCAGAGCCAAGATCGACGCCGCGCTGGGGCGCATCCGCACGCTCCTCGAGAACACCCGGAACCCGCAGTACCCCGCGGACGTCCCGCACGCCTACGACGACAAGTACCTGCTCGCGGAGCACCTGACCCAGGTCACGGTAGCCGCGCTGTTGCAGTGCCTCGAGGTGGCGGGGCTCTCGGAGGAGGGGCGCGCGACGCTCCGGGAGTGGGCGGAGAAGCGCTCGGTCACCCTCCGCCTCGAGGCGAAGGAGGAGTGCCGCTTCTTGCGCGAGGAGGTCCGCACCATCGACTCGCCCGAGGTCGTGACCGAGACGCGCGGCTTCTTCGGCAAGGACAAGATCACGAGCAAGGTGGTCACGAAGGTCACGGACTACTTCTGGAGCTTCGACGTCACCTACTCGCTGATGGCCTATCAGGGGAACGAGCCCGACAAGCCCCTGTCGCTGCTCTCGCGGAGCGGCAGCGTCGAGATCAAGACCGGCGCGAAGACCACGCCGCGCCCGCGCTCCGTGGCGCGTCCCGGCGCGGACGTGAACGTCACGTGGCTCTTCGCCCACCTCGACGCGGAGGCGCGCCCGTCCTTCGCGATCGACCGCACGGCCAAGGCGTGCCACACGCCGCGCCGGAACCCCGAGACCGACGCGGCGCTGCGGGCGCTCGAGGAGCTCTACGCGTGGTGCGGGCGGGTCGTGGCCTATTTCCTGGGCGATCTGTTCCCCGCGCAGCAAGAGCACGGCCGGGATCTCGCCTCCCTCCACGCGGACGACGTCTTCGTGCCGGTCGTGCCGCTCTTCGAGGCCGAGCACGGCGAGACCCGCCCGGGCGGGACCGAGCCCGCGGGCGGCGTCTTGCCGCCGTCCTTCGCGGGCGCCTTCCTCGCGGAGGAGCGGCGCACGCTCGTCGAGAAGTGTCGGGCGCTGTCGGCCACGTTCCCGTCGGACGGCTCGCTCATCACCGCCGTAGAGGGGGGCCTGCTCGTCACGCTGCTCCACGCGCGGGAGGTGTGTCAGCAGCTCG
>CAZHGG010000914.1:0-3046 GCA_964531755.1 uncultured Polyangiaceae bacterium | reverse complement strand
GGCGGCCGCTGACGGCCGCCGATCACGCGAGCGTGCTCGTCTACGAAGAGGGCCCAGGCGGCTCTCCCGCGCTCGCCGCGCGCACGGTGTGGACCGAGGCGACGCTCGACGCGCAGGGCGAGTACCGCGTCGCCGTGCCCGCAGGCAAGCGGCTCGTCGCCGTGGCCCACGCCCTGGGGCGCGCCGCGTCGGCGCCGGTGTCGTTCACGACGACGGGGAGCGCGGACGCCGAGGTCCCCGAGCTGGTGTCGCCCGAGCCAGGGCGCCTCGAGGCGCGCGTGGTCGACTCGGCGGGGCGGCCCGTGCGCGGCGAGCTGGTGCTCACGCCCACCCGCGCCGAGGACGTCGCCGCGGCGCGCGGCTCGCTCTACGGCGCCTTCGAGGTCGCGCACTGCGCGCCGTACCTCGGGCCCCCGCACGGCGGCTCGCCCGCGTGCAACCGCGCGCTCCTCGGCGCCGACGGGCGCGCGTCGCTCGCGGTGCCGGCGGGCCGCTACTGGGTCTACGCGACCCGCGGGCCCTTCTCCACGCTCGCGCGCGCCGAGGTCACGATCGCCGAGGGCGCGGTCGCGACCGCCTCGCTGGTCGTCGACGAGCTCCCTTCCCTCATGCCGTCCGGCGCGCTCTCGGCCGATTTTCACGTGCACGGCGGCGCCAGCTTCGACAGCAGCCTGCCCGAGCTCGACCGCGCCCGCTCGTTCGTCGCGACGGGCGTCGACGTGCTGGCGGCCACGGACCACGACGTCGTGTCCACCTACGAGGCGGCCATCCGCGAGCTCGGCATCGGCGACCGCGTGCGGGTCATGCCTGGCGCCGAGACCACGGGGCACATCCTCTTCTACCGCCCGCCGGGCTCCGACATCCCGAAGGTCGTGGGGCACTACAACTTCTGGCCGCTGCGCCACGACGCGTCGCTCCCGCGCAACGGCCTCCCGTGGGACGAGCTGCTCGAGCCGGGGCCGCTGTTCGATCGCGTGTCCGCCTCGTTCGCGGGCGCCGGCGTCATCCAGTTCAACCACCCGCTCGCGAGCGCCACCTTCGGCCGCGACGAAGGCTTCCTCACCGCCATCGAGTTCGACGCGCGCAAGCCCGTCCCCCAGGCGCCGAGCGACACGGGCCCCGGCCAGCTCCGCCGGAGCCGCGGCGGGCGAACGGCGCTCGACTACCACGTCCAGGAGGTGATGAACGGCACGAGCACCCGGCAGTTTCAGCAGTACCGGCTCGCCTGGTTCTCGCTGCTAAACCAGGGGATCCTGCGCGGCGGCACGGCGAACAGCGACTCGCACACGCTGGCCGTCGAGGTGCTCGGGTACCCGCGCAACCTCGTGCTCGGCGGCCACACGCTCGGCGCGTTCGACGTCGAGCGCTTCAACGCCGACGTCCGCGCGGGCAAGATGGTCGGCACCAACGGCCCCGTGATCGACGCGCACATCGACGGACGCGAGCCCTCGCTCACGCCGCTGCGCGCCTCCGCCGGCGCCACCCTCGCGATCGAGATCCGCGCGGCACCCTGGATCCCGGTCGAGGAGCTCCGCGTGCTCGTGAACGGCAAGGTCGCCCGGGTGGTGGGCGGCGCGGCCCTCCAGCGGCCGGTCGATCCGTTCGGCCGCGACGGCCTCGTGCGCTTCTCGGGCCGCCTCCCGGTGGACGAGCTGCTCGCGGGCCTCGCCCCCGGCTCCGACGCGTGGATCGTCGTGGAGGCCGGGCTCCCGCTCTTCCCCTCCGCCGACCTCGATCGCGACGGCTACCCCGACACGACGGACAACAACGGCGACGGGAGGATCGACCTCGACGACCGGCGCGGCTACGGCGAAGACGACGCGTACGTCGAGCCCGGGCGCCCGCCCGAGGCCGATCCGCGCTTCCACGCGAACGTCGTGGCGCCCGGCCACTGGGCCACCGCGTTCACGAACCCGTGGCTCATCGACCGAGGGGGGGACGGATGGTCCGCGCCCGGCCTGTGACGCGGGCGGCGCGCGCATGGGCGGCGACGATCGCGTGCGTTCTGCACGCTTCTGTCGCGGCCGCCGCCGGCCCCTGCGATCGCGGGCGGCCCGGGCTCGGCACGCCGGTCCGCGTCCCCGTGTTCGGCCCGGCCGATCTCGGCGTGGCGCAAGAGGCGTGCGCGCGCACGTCGCTCACCGTCGAGAGCCGCCTGGCGCTGCTCATCGCCGAAGACGACTTCTACGGGAGCGTGCTCATGGGCGCCGCCCTCCGCGCCTCGCTCCGGCTGCCGTTCGCTGGCGCGTGGCTCTCGGCGTGGCTCCCGGGCCTCGAGTACCGCTTCGTCGCGAACGCCACGGTCGAGAGCGACGGCGCGAGGGTAGGCGCCGGCGCGCTGGGCCTCCACGCGCCCATCGCGCGCACCGAGCGCGCCCAGCTCGTCGCCTACGGGCGGCTGCTCCTCCCCACCGAGACCGTCTTCGCGCGGGCGAGGCGCTACGGCTTCGAGCCTGGTCTCAGCGGCGTGTGGTCGCGCGGCGCCTTCGAGCTCGTCGGCTCGCTGTCCTTCGCGTCGCTCATCACCACCGTGCCGGGCCGCGCGACCCTCGAGTGGGCGCCCGCGGCGACTACAGATCTGATCTTTCGTCCCGCGAGGGGCTTCGCGCTCGCGCTGGGCGCGGGGCTCCGGCCGCTCGCGTCGTTCGACCCGCACGCGCAGCTGCGCTTCTATCCGTACCGCGCGCTCGCCATCTCGCTCGGCGCGGCGCTCCCGGTCGGCGGCCGCGACCGGACGAACCTGGCGGGCGCGGTGTCGATCGGCTGGGACGACTGAGTCGCGCGGACAGGCCGGACACGCGAGCCTTCGATGTGGCGCGAGCGCGGGTGCTACGCTCCGCCAACCGACCCGTGATGCCCAACGAGCCCGCCTTCCCCGAGCCCCGCCCCGAGGCCTCCGTGTACCGACGCCCCTCGGGCGGGCCCGAGCCCGAGGCGCCCCGCGCGCGACGCGTCGTGACGCGGCCGGAGCCCCCGGAGGCCGCGGCCACGGCGCACGAGCGCGAGCGGCAGGAGGCGAGCGCCCTCGCGGGGGCCGAGCGGCTCG
>CAZHGG010000913.1:0-3046 GCA_964531755.1 uncultured Polyangiaceae bacterium | reverse complement strand
ATCCACCCCGAGCTCGAGCGGCTCGAGGCCCACCTCGCGAAGCGCGGTGTCCAGCGGGACCGCGCCGAGGGGCTCTACGCCTTCGCCGAGCGGCTCGAGGGCGGCGGCGACGCCCTCGCCGCCCGCGCCGTGCGCGCCTGCGCCGCGCTGCGGTATGGCCACGAGGGCACCCCCGAGGACCTTCGGGACCTCGTGTCGGCGCGCCTGGCCTCGGACGCGCCGTAACCAGAGCTCCCAACGCGCGGTGCCAATGGGCACTCGGGCTCCGGCGCACGATCTTCCCTCCCTGGCTCCGGTTTTCGCCGTTCAAGGAAGGCCAAAGGAGAGATCGCGCACCCGCGCCGCGGGACCAGGCAGCGCGCTTCGCGAGGGTCCCTCGGCGACCTTGCCCGCCAAGGGATCGCCCACTAGGTTGCCACGATGGCCCCCTCTGGCCGCACCCTCCCCATGCCCACACCCGCTCGCTCCTCGTCCCCTGGTGCTGTTCGCCGCTCGTTCTCGCTGGCGTGTGCGCTCCCGCTCGCGACCTCCGCGGTGGCGCTCGTCGCGTGCTCCTCCTTCGGGACCAGCGACGCCGACGGAGGCGCAGGCACGCTCGGGCCCTCCCCCACAGCCACCCCCACCGGTAGCGCGGCGCGCACGTGTTTCGACGCCGAGAACAAGCCGACGACCTCGTGCCCTGTGCCGTTCAGCCCCACCGAGTGCACCGCGCCGGACGCGAACCTCGCGTGCGCCACGATCGTGAAGGAGGAGCTGCGCGTCCAGCCCAGCTCTTCTTCCGCCAACTCCGGCAACTGCGTGCACATCGTGGTCCGCAACGACTGCGAGAGCACGATGTATACGTACACGTGCATCGAGTTCACCGCGGAGGGGAAGGTCCGCTCGCAGTGTTGGCAATCCACGACCTCTCCCGGCAAGTCCGTCGATGTCGGCCAGCGCCAGGCCACGGGCCGCTTCTCGCGCGTCTCGTCGCTGTCGTCGGGCGGGCTCACCGTGCTGAAGGGGCAGTGCCCGCCGCCCTCGCCCCTTTAGGAGTGTGTCGGGAAACGACCAACGCGTCTGGACTCTCGGATCGCGCCACGGCCGACCGCCGTGCGGGACGATGGTCGACGTCGTAGCCCTACCGCGTCCAGTTCAGCCGCCCCCCGACCCGCCGGAACCCGCACCACCTCATGTTCGCGAGGGACGGGTTCGGCTCGTCCCCCATGGGATCGCCCGTCTCCGTCGCGAGGGTGACGGCGCCGAGCGCCGCCGCGTCCGCCACGCGACGGGCCATGAGCGCGCGCTGACCGCCGCGACGCCGGTGGGTCGGCGCCGTGGCCCCAAGTCCCAGCCACGCGCGGTCGCCCCGTACGTAGACCATACCGCCCCCGACGATCGCGTCGCCGTCCATGACCGAATACGTGTGCCAGGAGGGGCGCCCCACCAGCGCGACGATCCACGGGAGCATCGGCGGGGGCATGCCGTGCGCGGCCGCGATCACCGCGGCGAGCTCCGAGGCGCGCGCGGGGTCCGCCTCTCGGACGACGAGGCTCGTCGCGATCTCGGGCGGGGGCTCCGGGCCGCGCAGGCACTTGGCCCACGTCGGACGCGCCGCGAAGGGCGCGAGGCCGCGCGCGCGGAGCCACCCCTCGAGGTCCGCGCACGCGGGGTCCGAGGAGGGCGTGTGGACGAAGAACGGGCTCCCCGGCTCGTACGCGGCGAGCACCGCGTCCAGCTCCGCCTCGGTCGCGGGGCGGGCGGCGCCGAGCCCGATCGCGCGGTTGAAAAAGGGCGTGGGGATGCCCGGCGCGACGAAGACCACCGCGCCGCCGGCGTCGACCACCCGCGCGCGCGTGGCCGAGGCGAGCGGCGCGGGCATGGCCGCGAACATGTCGCGCCAGGCCTCCGCCTCGATGGCGTCCGCGACGTGGCGAGGATCGCCGGCGGGCTCGGTGGGCTCGGCTGCGCCGCGGGAGGCGGGCTCGCTCACGCTCATGGGTCACTCCTCGTCATGCGGAATCCCTCTTCGGGTCGACGACGCGACGCGCGAGGCCCCCGACTCGCTCCTACGCACGGGGTCTGGCCTCGGTTGCAATCGCTCCCTCGGACTCAGAACCCGACGCCGACGCCCACCTGGACCGTCGGCGTGTAGGTGGGCTTCGTGAAGAGCGCGCCGTCCTCGTCGTTCGTCATGAAGAGTGGCAAATACGCCTGCGCGAAGAGGTCGAGATCGAAGCGGGCCGCGCGAAAGAGCCGCACTCCGCCCCTCGCCGAGAGCGCCGCACCCACGTGCTGGGCCGCCACGAGCGCGCCGCCCTCGTCGCGCGCGGCGTAGCGCAGGAACGACAGGAGGAGGCCGACGGATTTTATGTGCAAACCGCATACAAATCTCTCGTGGCTCGCTCGAGTCCGGCACCCGCCGACACCGCGTGCTACGGTGAGGCATGCGAACGCGGCGGCTCACACTCTGCGTCGCCGTCGGCGCCCTCGTGGCGGCGTGCGCTCCGGAGCCGTGCACTGGGCGAGAGGGCGTGCCGTGCGGGCAGTCCACCTGTCTCGGTGAAAGGCCTGTCTGCTGCCTGAACGGCCTTCGGGAGAATGGGCCTGCGCCCGCCATTAGGGCTCCTCGTTGCGGCACCTTCGCAGAGTGCGAGTACAACCGCAGCGGGAGTATCGACGCCACACGGGTGGAGTGCGACGACGCGGGCGACTGCCCACAAGGCAAGGTGTGTTGCTCGTCCTCGGGCAAGGGAGGCCTCAACCTGGGCTTTTGTACCGCCTCCTGCGAGCCATGTCCGGAGGGTGAGTACTGCCCAACCGGTGTCACTCAGCGCTGTGTTCAGTCGTGTGAGTGCCGCGACCCCTTCGCCCGGTGCTTCGACGGCGCGTGTCTCCGCTTTCCCCCAGCGAGCGCGCTGAGCGTGGGCGGCCCGCGCTTCGCGGCTCTCTCGGAGCGCCCGTGCAGCTCGACGGGTCCGCAGGTCGCGTCGCGTGAGAGATGGGCGAGTATCTCGGAGCACGCGATGCGCCGTTAGCAGCCTGTTGATAAACGGACCGAGCCCGC
>CAZHGG010000912.1:0-3049 GCA_964531755.1 uncultured Polyangiaceae bacterium | reverse complement strand
GCTGCGCGCGGTCGACGCGCGCCGCGAGGGACACCGCCTCGACCAGCACGTCCCCCTCGAGCGGGACGACCAGCGTGGGCCGCGACGCGACCCGCGCACGCTCGAGCGCCCGCGGATCGCGCAGCACCGCGACGCGCGTCGCGCCGCGCTCGGCCGCGGCCTCAGGCCCCCGTGTGTGCGCGCCCTTGGGCATGCGCCCACGCTACACCGCCGCGCGGCCCGCGGCGCCCTCTCGTGCGGCGGAGAGCGCGGCGAGGAAGCCCTCGAGCTCCTCGGCGCCGCCGACGTGGCGCCCGTCGATGAAGACCTGCGGCGTGCTGGCGCGACCGCTGACGGCGCGGAGGTTACGCGGCGAGGCGGGGATCTCCTCGTACGCCAGGCCGCGGGCGGCGAGCGCGCGCTTCGCCTTCGCGCAGTAGCTGCAGCCCGGCTTCGTGAAGAGCACGACGTCGGGCGGCGCCTTCGCCGTTGGGTCGAGGTAGCGCAGCATGGTGTCCGCGTCGGACACCTCGAAGGGATCGCCGTCCTTCTCCGGCTCGATGAACATCTTCCTGATCACCCCGTCTTCGACCAGCATCGAGTAGCGCCACGAGCGCTTGCCGAAGCCGAGGCTCGACTTGTCGACCAGCATGCCCACCTTCTCGGTGAACTCGCCGTTGCCGTCTGGCAGAAAGGTGAGGCCGGCGGCGCGCTGGCTCGCGGCCCACTCCGCCATCACGAAGGCGTCGTTCACCGAGAGGCAGACCACCTCGTCGACCCCCCTCGCCTTCAGCGCCGGCAGCAGCTCGTTGTAGCGGGGCACGTGCGCGCTCGAGCAGGTGGGCGTGAACGCGCCCGGGAGCGCGAACACGACGACCTTCTTCCCGGCGAACACGTCCGCCGTCGTGACGTCCTTCCAGCGACCGTCGACGCGCGTCCGAAACGTCACCTCGGGGACCCTCTGACCTTCTCGACTCTCCAGGCTCATGCGTCTTCTCCTCTTCGTGGGTCGTCAGTTCGTGTCTGCGAGCTTCGCCAGCGCGTCGCGCAGGGCCGTCCGCAGGCCCTCCTCGATCACCGGGTGGTAGAACGGCAGGGCGAGCATCTGCGCGACCGTGAGGCCCTGCTGGTGCGCCCACGCGAGCAGGTGGGCGAGGTGCTCCGCCCGCGGCCCGGCGAGCTCGGCGCCGAGCAGGCGACCCGTCGAGCGCTCGGCGTACACGCGCCCGAGCCCACGGTTCTGGAGCATGACGCGGCTCCTGCCCTGGTCGGCGAAGCTCACCTCGCCGATCACGGGCGGGGGCGCTCCGGCCTGGCTCGACGCTTCGTGGAGCGAGCCGTAGGTCGCGCCGACGATCGCGAGCGACGGCTCGGTGAAGGTGATGGCGAGCAGCGAGCGCCGCGCGCCGCCCTCGACGCGCGGGAAGCGGGCCGCGTTGCCCCCGGCGATCCGCCCCTCGTCGGCCGCCTCGTGGAGGAGCGGCACGTCGTCGTTCGCGTCGCCCGCGACGAACACCGAAGTGCCCTCGCACATCATCGTCGCGCGGTCGTGCAGGGGCGCGCCTTGCGCGTCGACCCTCACCCCCGCGAGGTCGAGCCCGAGGCCGCGCACGTTCGGCCGGCGGCCCGCGGCCACGAGCACGTACTCGAACGTCTCCGCGCGCGCGGCGCCGCCCTCCTCCCACGTCACCTCCACGCCGCCGGGCGTGAGCTCGAGACCGTGGACCCTCGCGTCGGCGTGGAGCGGGAGCTCCTGCGCGAGCGCGGCGAGCGCGGCGGCCTTCACCGCGGGATCGGTGAGCGGCCCCACGGTGCCCCCGCGCCCGAAGACCCGCACGCGCACGCCGAGGCGCGCGAGGGCCTGGCTGAGCTCGAGCCCGATGACGCCGGCGCCGAACACCGCCACCGACGCGGGCAGCGCCTCCCACGCGAAGACGTCGTCGTTGATCACCAGGCGCTCGCGGACGGCCTCGAACATCGGCGGGATGACGGGGGAGGAGCCCGTCGCCACCACGACGGCGCGCGCCTCGACGCGCGCGCTCCAGGGCTCACCCGCGACGCTCCGCACCTCGAGGACGCCCGGGCCGAGGAAGCGCGCGTGGCCGTGGAGCTTGTGGTCCGCGGGGATCTCGTCGACGCCCTGCAGCACGAAGCCCACGAAGCGGTCGCGCTCGCGGCGCACGCGCTCCATCACGGCGCGACCGTCGACGCGCACCGAGGCGTGCACACCGAAGGGCTCCGCGTGCCGGGCGTGGTGCGCCGCTTCCCCCGCCGCGATGAGGAGCTTGCTCGGCATGCACCCCACCCGCGCGCACGTGGTGCCGTGGTGCCCGGCCTCGATGAGGACGACGCGCGGCGTGTGCCGCCGCGCCTCGCGGTAGGCGGCCAGGCCGGCGGTGCCAGCGCCCACGACCGCGACGTCGACTGTCTTGGTGTCCTGCTGCATGACGACACCATGGGGTGGCGCGAGGGCGGCGGCCAATACCAAGTCGCGAAGGCGTCGATAGACGCAGGCTATCAGGGCGCCAGCGCGGGCCTCGCCAGCGGCGCCGCGGCGAGCCACGCGTCGAGATCCGCGAGCGCGCGCTCCGCGAGCGCCTGGTACCGGTCGCGCTTCTTCAGCCTGCGGTTCTCGTGGGGCGGCATGCACGCCCACGTGATGTTGGACGGCTGGTAGCGCGGCTGCGGTCGCGCGAGGTGCGTGCGCAGGCCGCCGAGCGCGGTGGTGACGGGCGGCGGCGTGAACGGCAGACCCGCGAGGGTCTGCGCGAGGCCGAGCGCGCACACGAGCCCGCCCGCGGCGCTCTCCACGTAGCCCTCGACGCCGGTGATCTGCCCGGCCAGGTAGAGGTGCGGGCGGGCGCGGAGCATCATGCGCTCGTCGAGGAGCTCCGGGGCGTTGACGAACGTGTTCCGATGCACGCTGCCGAACCGGAGGAGCTCCGCCTCCTCGAGCCCGGGGATCGTCCGAAACACCGCCGCCTGCGCGCCGTACGTCATGCGGGTCTGGAAGCCTACGAGGTTGTAGGCGGTGGCGGCGGCGTCCTCCTGGCGGAGCTGCACGACGGCG
>CAZHGG010000911.1:0-3052 GCA_964531755.1 uncultured Polyangiaceae bacterium | reverse complement strand
ACGCGGCCGACGGCCTGGGCGAGCTCGCGCCACACCAGCCCGACGTGCGCGTGCCGCTCGCGCGCAAGCGCGCGTCGCTGGGCGCGGCGGTCGACGTCCTGAAGCGTGCAGGCTACACGTTCGTGACGCTCGAGGAGGCCGCCGCGGCCCTCCGGCCCTAGGTGCGCGCCGCGACGCGCCGCACGTTGTGGACGTCGACGCCGGCGTTGCGGATGAACTCGCGGGCCTCTTCGCTCTCGCCGAAGGCGAGCTCATCGGGCGTCCCTCGCGCGACGATGCGGCCGCGGATGAGCAGGAGCGCCTGGTGGGCGATGCGAAAGCAGCTGGCGATGTCGTGCGAGATGACGAGGCTCGTCACGCCGAAGCGCTCGCGCATCTCCTCGATGAGGTCGTCGACGAGCCGGCTCGTGAGCGGGTCGAGACCGCTCGTGGGCTCGTCGTAGACGAGGATCGGAGGCTCGAGCATCAGCGCCCGCGCGAGCCCGACGCGCTTGCGCATGCCGCCCGAGAGCTCGCTCGGAAACTTCTTGATGACGCTCGGGTCGAGCCCCAGGATCGAGAGCTTGTCGACCACCCGGTCCTTGATCTCCGCAGACGAGAGCTTCGTGTGCTCCACGAGCGGGAAGGCGACGTTCTCGAGCACCGTGAACGAGTCGAGGAGCGCGGCGTACTGGTAGACCATCCCGAAGCTCTTGCGGACGTTGTTCAGCGCGCGCTCACCGAGCCCGACGATGTTGGTTCCGTCGATCCAGATCTCGCCGCTCGTGGGCTGCTCGAGCGCCACGATGAGGCGCAGCAGAGTGGTCTTGCCCGCGCCCGACCCGCCGATGATCACGGTGGTCTCGTTCCTGCGGGCGTCGAAGTCGATCCCCTTCAGCACCTCCTGGTCGCCGAAGGTCTTGCGCACTCGCTTGAGCGAGATGATCACCTCGGAGGTCGACTTCAGCGCGCCGTGCTCAGAGGCCATGGCGCGCAGCGTGCCGCACGCGCCCACGGGCCGCAAGCGCGTGATCGGGGTCGCGTTGGCGGGGGAACTTGCTACCTTTGCGGCGCATGACCCCCGCCGAGCTCGACGCCGCCCTGAAGGCCCTTGATATCCCAGCAAAAGCAGGCGCTTACGTGCCTCCCGACGGCGTCAGCCTCACGCTGCACGTCGCCGCGGGTGGCAGCAGCCTGGCGATCGGGCGGGTCGAGCACCTGCGCGTCGCGGGCGAGCTGTTGGTCGCGCGGTCGCCGAAGACCACGACGGCCGTCTTGCTCTCGGGCGTCGTCGCGCTGGGACGCGAGGGCTCCGGTACGGAGGGGCGCCGCCCGGCTGGCTTCGGGGCGTGAGGGTCGCGCGGGTCGTCTCGACGACCCTCGGCGCGGCCGCCCCTTCCGCGCGCGCCCTCGCGGCGCTCGCCCTCGCCTGGGTGTTTGGCGCGCTTCTGCGCGTGCGGAGGCGGCACGTCGAGGGCGCCCTCCGGCGCGCAGGGCTGGCGCTGCCCGCCATGGCCGTGTACCGCGAGCTCGCGCGCAACGTCGTCGACCTCGTCGCCACGGCGTGCTCGCGTGAGCCTCGGCTCGTCGTCCTGAGCCCGGGCGCGCGCGCGTCGCTCGCCCGTGCGCGTGCCCGCGGTCCGGTCGTGATCGCCGCCTCGCACACCGGCAACTGGGAGCTGGCCGCGTTCGCGCTCGCCGCGCTCTGCCCCGTGAGCGTCGTGGCCAAGCGCCAGGGCGTCGGCCTGGCGGACCGCTTCGCGCGCGCGCTCCGCCGGCGCTTCGGCGTCGCAGTGATCGAGCCTCGAGGGGCGATGGCGTGCGCCGCCGCCGCGCTCCGGGCGGGGCGGGTCGTCGCCATGCCGATCGACCAGGTCCCCGACCGGGCGGAGCACGGCGTGCCCTGCGCGTTCTTGGGCGCGCAGGCGCTCGTCGACCGCGCGCCCTTCGTCCTCGCGCGTCGCGCGGGGGCGTCGGTGCTGGTCGCGGCGTGTGAGGGCGGGGAGGTGCGGGTGCTCGGCGAGGTGAGCCCGGACGACCCGCCCGCGGCCGCGCGCGCAGCGACCGCTCTGCTCGAGGGCCACGTGCGCGCGCACCCGGCGTCTTGGCTCTGGCTCCACAGGCGCTGGCGGCGTCCGCCTAGCGCCCGCGCCGCTCAGAACGTCGCTCAGAACGTGTAGTGCACCTCGACGGGCACGGTGAAGTTGAACGCGGTGGTGCCGAGCGCCGACCCGACGGCCTCGGTCGACTCCGAGCCCGCGCTCGCGAAGAGGCCGAGGCCGGAGCGGAGCTGGAAGTTCTTCGTGATCTGGTAGCCCACGTCGAGGTGGAGCGCGGCGGCGAACCCGCGGGTGCTCAGCGACTCGTCGACCGGCGCGCCGCCCTCCTTGACGACCAGACGGCGCTCGCTGCCGCCGAAATAGAAGCCGAGGCCGAGCCCCGGAGTCAGCGCGAAGCGCGCCGTGATCGGGAACGTGTAGTGCGCCGTGACCTCGGTGAGCCAGTCGATTTCGCCCGAGCCCCCGCCGCCCTCGCGGCCGCTCGACCGGCTCAGGAGCCCGAACGAGACCCCGAGCGCGACACGATCGACGACGTGGACCTGCAGGGTGGGCGTGAAGCGGAAGAAGAACGTCGTGCTGCTCTCGTTGTCGCCCACGATCGACGCCGCCGACGCGCCCGTGTAGCTGAAGGCGCTGCGGAGCCCCAGCATCCACACGCCGCGCTGCCAAGGCAATACGGGCGACTCTGGCGGGCGCGCCGCGATGGCCGGGGGCGGGGCGCCGCGCTTCATGTGCTCGTAGTCGGTGAAGGGGCTCGGCTGGGCCCGTGCGGGCCCCGCGACGCCGCTCACAGCGGCGACGGCGGCGAGCGCGCCGAGCCCGGCGCGGGGGGGGGCGAGCTTCCAGCGCGGGGTCATGGGGCACCGTCGGCGAGCTCGAGCTCGATCTCGTACGGCGGGGCGCTCTTCGTCGCGACCGCCGCCCCGGCCTCGACGAGCGCCTCGGGGACGCCGCGCGCGATGAGCGCCGCCCGGAGCCGCTGAGCCCGCGCGAGCGCGAGCGTCGCCGCCGAA
>CAZHGG010000910.1:0-3056 GCA_964531755.1 uncultured Polyangiaceae bacterium | reverse complement strand
CGGCGCGCGGCGCCGCGGGGGGGCTGGCGGTCGGCGCGTCGGCCCGCGGAGCCGGCCGGGGGCCGATCGTCGGCATGTCGTCGTGATCCATCGGCTCCTGGTCGGCGAGGGACGCCAGGGCCTCTTTGAGCTCGTTCGCCGTGGGGTAGCGGTCGTCTGGGTTCTTCGCCAGGCACCGCTCCACGATGAGCTCGAACATCGGATCCGAGTCCGCGGGGAACGGCGGCAGCGGCTCGTTCTGGATCTTGTTCAGCAGCAGCGCGAGCGACGGATCCTCGAACGGGTGACGCTGGAGCACGAGCTGGTAGAGCATGATGCCCATCGCCCAGATGTCGGCGCGCTTGTCGACCGTGCGCGATGAGGCGATCTGCTCGGGCGGCACGTAGAGCGGCGAGCCCACGATCGTGTAGGTGCCGGTCACCTCCTTCTGGTCCGACGTGTCCTTCGCGATGCCGAAGTCGATGAGCTTCGCGCACATCTGGCCCGCGGCGTCGGGGACGATGAACACGTTCTCAGGCTTCAGATCGCGGTGGACGATCCCCCGGTCGTGGGCCGCGATGAGGCCGTCGCAGACCTGCATGAGCAGACGCGCCGCGAGCCCGAGCGCGAGGGGACCCCGCTCCGAGATCGCCTCCAGGTTCTCGCCCTGCAGGAGCTCCATGACGAGGTAGAGCCGCCCGTCCTTCAGCGCCCCGGCGTCGTACACGCGCGAGACCTGCGGGGCCTGGAGGCTCGCCAAGATGCGCGCCTCGCGCACGAACCGATCCCGGAGGGCGCGGTTGCCGACCGCCTGGGCGTGCATGACCTTGATCGCGACGGGCTGATCGAGCAGCGTCTGGCGCCCGCGCAGCAGCAGTGACATGCCCCCTTGCGCGAGCGGCCCCGTGACGAGGTAGCGATCGCCCAGGGCCTCCTGCACGAGATCGAGGGTCTGGTTGAACGACGTGCGATCCACGGTGGTTTCTGCGCGGCCGCTCCGCCGCTCGGCCATCGTATCGGGGGATCGCTGGGAGCGGGAACTTTTGCTCGAACCCAAGGCTCAGCTGCGCGGCGGCGGGCGCGGGCCCGGCCCGGCTGCTAGGCTGGCTCCCATGGTGACAGCGCTCGTCCTCGTGGCCCTGCTCGGGCTCTTCCTCATCCTTCGCGACCGAAAACACCGGAAGGTCGCGGCACCCGCGGAGGGCTCGCTGCCTGCGCCGCTCGAGGCGTGGGTCGCCGAGGCGCTCTCGTTGGAGCTGCGCGGGGTGCGCGGGTTGGGCGGCGCGGGGCGCGACGGGCTCGACAAGCTCAAGGCCACCCTCGCGGGCGACCCCGAGCCGGACATCGTCTCGGCCGTGGCCGAGGCCGTGCGCCGCGTCGAGCTCGAGTACACGCGCCTGCCCCACGAGGCCGACGCGGAGCTGGCGCTCGTGGTGCGCTTCGAGGACGGCCGCGAAGGCCGCCGCGCGCGTCGCGTGCCGCTCGCGGAGCTCCCCGCCGATGTCCGCGCGGAGCTCACGTCGAAGGCCGTGACCCGCGTCTTTCGGCCCTGGACCTTCACCTGGGAGCGCTGAGGGCGCGAAGGGCTCAGGCGTCGCCGTCGAGCGCGGCGAGGCGCAGGCCTGGCGGGAGCTCGTCGTCGAACAGGGAGGCCTCAGGCACGAGCACGTCGGCGACGAGGCGGCGCCAAGCTTCAGGCGCGCCGGCCGAGTCGAGCCGGGCGAGCGTGAGCTCGCGTAGCCGGGGGCTCACGTCGCGGGCGCGGTCGTCCGTGCGCCGCGCGAGCAGTGCCGCGGCCCGGGCGAACCGCGCGTCCCGGCCCCACTCGGCGCGGAGCAGGCGCTCGAGCCACAGCTCGGCCTGACCCACGGGGAGGACCGCGTGCGCCGGGCCGTAGCTCGGCACCCGCGCGCCGAGCTTGCCGAGGCCCTCCCACACGCGCGCGTCGTCACGCGCCCGCACGCGATCGAAGAGCCACTCGCCGAGGGCGGCCCGGGCCCCGAGCGGCACGCGCTCGAGGCTCGCCGCGAGCGACAGCAGCTCGTCTTGGGCCTCCGGCAGGCGCTTTGGCCGCTTCAGCCCGGCCTCCTTGGGCGAGAGCACCTGGGCGGCGAGCTCGGCGATCGCCTCCTGCACGCGCGCGGGGAGGCCGGACGCCGTGCGCCGGAACGCGACGAAGAAGGCGGCCCAGCCCCGGGCTTCGTCCGGGAACGCGAGGCGCCCCTCCCACGTGCGCGCGAGGAGCTCGACGCGCTCGCGGTCGCCCTCGGCCCCTCGCCCGGGGCGCAAGCAGTGGCCCACGAGCTGAAACCACACCCGCTCGTGGTCGGCGCTCCGTCGGCGCGAGCCCGGCGCCTCGAGGAGGCGGTCGGCGAGGGCGCGTGCCGTCTCCACGCGCCACGTGCCCTTCTCGCCGAGCAGGCGCTCGAGCTCGCGCGGCAGGTCCTTCACCTCGCGCGGCGCGGCCTCCGAGCGCTTCCCAAAGACCGAGGCGACGCGCGCGTCGGCCTGGGCGACGACGAGTGCAGAATGCACCTTTTCGGTCGGCGGCGCGACCGGGGGACTCGGCGCGGCCGGCGCGACGGAGGCCGCGTCGTGGGGCTCGAGGCGGAACGCGAGCCGGAAGCGCCGCCCCTCCGCGGTGACGCACCCGAGCTCGAGCGTCCCGACCTGGCTCACCTCGCCCTCCAGCGACACCTCCACGTCGCCTCGCTCGCGCGGCTCGCCGAGCCGCGCCACGAGGGGAGGGAGCGGGAAGTAGCGCTCGTCGTCGAGGGTCACCACGTCGCCGGGCGCGCTCCGATCGACGTCCGAGGCGTACAGCGAGAAGCGCGCGCGCTGCCCGAGGGCGAGCGAGAAGCGCCGCGCGGGGGCCTCGTGGCGCGTGCCCTCCTCGGCGCCGCGGGGCACCACGCACACGGCCTTGGGGGCGCCCGGGGCCCCGAGGCCGATGAAGTAGCTCCGCGCCGAGCCTCCGCGGATGCGCGCGCCCTCGCCCCGCGCGAGCAGGCGCGCGTACGTGGCCGCGCCGCGGGCGACCGCGAGCTCGGGCTCCGGGTTCGGCAAGACCCGCGGCC
>CAZHGG010000909.1:0-3058 GCA_964531755.1 uncultured Polyangiaceae bacterium | reverse complement strand
GTCGGCGTGATCGGCCCGAACGGCGCCGGCAAGACCACGCTCTTCCGGATGATCCTCGGCGAGGAGAAGCCCGACGCAGGGACCCTCCGCGTGGGCGAGACGGTGAAGATCGCCTACGTCGATCAGAGCCGCGAGGCGCTCTCGCCCGAGCAGAGCGTGTGGCAGGAGATCTCGCTCGGCGAGGAGAAGCTCGCCCTCGGCAAGCGCGAGGTCTCGTCGCGCGCCTACTGCTCATGGTTCGGCTTCAAGGGCGCCGATCAGCAGAAGAAGGTCGGCAACCTCTCGGGCGGCGAGCGCAACCGCGTCCACCTCGCCAAGCTCCTGAAGGCGGGCGGCAACCTGCTGCTCCTCGACGAGCCGACGAACGACCTCGACGTGGACACGCTCCGCTCGCTCGAAGACGCGCTCGTCGAGTTCCCGGGCTGCGCCGTGGTCATCAGCCACGACCGGTGGTTCCTCGACCGCATCGCGACCCACATCCTCGCCTTCGAGGGCGACAGCACCGTCGACTGGTTCGAGGGCAACTACCGGATGTACGAGGAGGACCGGAAGAAGCGCCTCGGCGCCGCCGCCGATCAACCCCACCGCATCAAGTACAGGAAGCTCCGCGCGTGACGAGCGCGCGCGCGCCGCGGGGAACAGCGCGCGCGGCGCGCGCGTAAGAGCACGCGACGGCGAAGACCGCGCCGCGAGGGCGCAGAGAGACGAGAGCGACGCATGGCACGAGTCATGAACTTCAGCGCGGGCCCGGCCGCGCTCCCGGAGGAGGCGCTGCTCCGCGCCCGCGACGAGCTGCTCGACTGGGAGGGCACCGGGATGAGCGTGATGGAGCAGAGCCACCGCGGGAAGCCCTACGAGCGTCTCCACCAGGAGACGCTCGCGCTGCTCGCCAAGCACCTCCATGTCGGGCCCGAGAAGGCCGTGCTGCTCCTGCAGGGCGGCGCCACGCAGTGCTTCGCCACGGTGCCGATGAACCTGCTCCGGCGGGGCGCCGCGGCGGAGTACCTGCTCACCGGCGTGTGGGGGGAGAAGGCCCTCGGCGAGGCCGCCAAGCTGTCGGCCTCCCTCGGCGCCGAGGCGCGCGAGGTGCCGTGGCAGGGCTCGCGGAGTGGGACGCGCGCGCCCCGCGCCGCCGAGCTGGTCCTCCGCGATGACGCGGCCTACCTGCACACGACCAGCAACGAGACCATCCACGGCGTGCAGCTGGGGCTCACCCCCGAGACGCCGTTTCCGTCCTCTCGTGCTCCGCATGTATGCGACATGTCGAGTGATTTCCTTGGCCGCCGCCTCGACATGTCGCGCTTCGCGCTCGTGTACGCCGGCGCCCAGAAGAACCTCGGCCCCTCCGGCGTGGTCGTGGTGGTCGCCGACCATGACCTCCTGTCGGCCGCCCGCGACGACGCGCCCGACATCTTCCGCTTCGCGGTCCACGCCAAGCACGGATCGCTGTTCAACACACCTCCCACGCTCGCGATCTACCTCGTGCGCAACGTGCTCCTGTGGCTCGAGGGCCAGGGCGGCGTCGAGGTCATCGAGCGCCGGAACGAGGCGAAGGCGCGCCTCGTCTACGACGAGATCGACCGCGCGCAGGACTTCTACCGGTGCCCCGTCGACGAGGGGAGCCGCTCGCGCATGAACGTCGTGTTCCGCCTCCCGACCCCGGAGCTCGAGGCGCGCTTCGTCGCCGAGGCGGCGGCCCACGGCATGGTCGGCCTCAAGGGGCACCGCAGCGTCGGGGGCGTGAGGGCCTCGCTCTACAACGCGGTGCCGCTCGGCGCCGCCGAGTCGCTCGCGTCGTTCATGCGCGAGTTTCACCGAACCTGCTCCGCGTGATGGCGCGCGCGCGCCGTCCCGTCGGCTCGGCAGGTCTCGCGCTCGCGGCGACGCTGGCGTTCGGCGCGAGCGCGTGCGCGACGAAGACCCCGGCGCCGCCCACCGACACCTCGCCGCGGGCCTCGGTCGCCCCGTCCTCGACGGTCGACGCCGCGCCGCCGCCCCTGCCTCCACCGGCCCGCGCTGCCTGCGTCGGGGCGTCGGGGATCAGCTTGTTCGTGTCGCCAGCGACGCCCGCGAGGGGGGCGCCCGTGCGCGTGGTCGCGTTCAGCGAAGGGGAGATCGACGGGCGGCTCGAGCTTCGCGGCGCGACGACCTCGGCCGTGTCCGGGGCTCGCCGAGGTGGCCCGCCCAGCTTCTGGACCGCCGAGCTGTCGTCGAGCGACGACGCGCTCACCGCCCGCTTCACCGAGGGCGACTGCGAGGGCGCGCCCGGCGAGAAGTCGCTCACGATCGCGCTCGCCCCGCGGCCTCACCCGAGCCCCCGCGCGCCCGACGGCGCACTGTGGGTGGCGCGCCGCTCGTGGGACTCGGACCTCGAGAACCTGTACTCTGCATGGATTGAGGCCCTGTTCGACGCGCCGGAGGGCGAGGCGATGAGCTTCCCGGCGTTGCACGAGGTGCTGCGCGATCCCAGGCGCAACTTCCTCTACGACCACCTCGGCTACGGGGAGGACTCGACCCACGCGCCGGTCATCCGGCCCGACTGCGCCGACCTCCCGTACGTGCTGCGCGCCACCTTCGCGTGGAAGCTCGGGCTGCCGTTCGCGATGGCCGAGTGCTCGCGCGGAGGGGGTGGGGCCCCGCCCGACTGCCAAGGCCTCGAGACGCAGTCGGAGGCGCCCGCGCGGCGGCGCGCGCCCCCCGCCGAGGCCTTCGGCACCTTCGTGCGCGTCACGCTGGCCGATCGCGTGCACTCTGGCTCCGCGCGCACGCCCTTCTCCGACGCCGAGAGCGACTACTACCCGATCGCGCTCTCGTGGGCGGCGCTCCGTCCCGGCGCGGTGTTCGCCGATCCGTACGGGCACGTGCTCGTCGTGGCCAAGCGCCTCCGCGAGACGAAGGAGCGCGGCGGAGTGCTCTACGCGGTCGACGGCCAGCCTGACGGCACGGTGGGCCGCAAGCGTTTCTGGCGCGGCAACTTCCTCTTCGCGAAGGACCCCGCGCTCGGCGTCGTCGTGGGCGGCAATGTAGGCTACACGTATTTCTGACGCCCACACGGTCG
>CAZHGG010000908.1:240-3058 GCA_964531755.1 uncultured Polyangiaceae bacterium | reverse complement strand
CGGCGGGAGAGGGCGGCGCGGCAGCGACGACGACGGGCGGCGGGTTCTTGGCGCGCCGGGCCTCGGCGGCCGCGGCCGGCGCGTCGCCGCCCTTGGCGCCGAGGTAACCGCGCAGCAGGCCGGCGATGACCTGCTCAGCGCGCTCGTGGGTGAGCAAGCGCCGCGCGAGGCTGAGGTCCTCGGCGAGCGGCTCGTCGGCGAAGGCCTCGAGGAACACGTTCACGAGGTCGGTCTCCTCGCGGGTGCGCAGCTCGCCCGAGGCGGGCAGCGAGCGCTCGATCGGGCGGATCTTGTACGTGAGCCGCAGGAGGTAGAGGTTGCCCAGGTCCTTCGGTCCGATGAGCGAGATCGCGGTGCCGGTGCGGCCCGCGCGACCGGTGCGCCCGGTGCGGTGCACGTACGACTCGGTCGACTCGGGGAAGTCGTAGTTGATAACGTGGGTCACGTGCGACACGTCGATGCCGCGCGCGGCCACGTCAGTGGCGACGAGGAACCGCAGCTTCCCCTCCCGCGTCCGGCTCATGACCTTCTCGCGCTCGCGCTGGTCCATGTCGCCGTTCAGCGAGGCGGCGTCGAAGCCGCGGTTCTGCAGGGCCTCGGCGAGGCGCTCGGTCTCGTCTTTCGTGTTGCAGAAGACGATCGCGCTCTCGGGGTCCTCCACCTCGAGCACGCGCATCATGGTCTCGCGCTTGTCGCCCTTCGTGGAGGTGACGTAGGTGAAGTGTTTGATCTCGAGGGCGCCGACCTGGTCGCTCGACAGCGCGACCCACTCGGGGTCGGTCAGGTGGGCCTGCGCGAGGCGCTCGATGTCCGGCGGGATCGTGGCGCTGAAGTAGAGCCCCTGGCGGTCCTTCGGGAGGGTCTCGATGATGGCGTGGAGCTCCTTCGCGAAGCCCATCGAGAGCATCTCGTCGGCCTCGTCGAGCACGAAGATGCGGATGTTCTTCGGGTCGAGCGTGCCCCGGCGCAGGTGATCGAGCACGCGCCCGGGCGTGCCGACGACCACGTGGACGCCGTCCTTGAGCGCGTCGATTTGGGCGCCCATCGGCGCGCCGCCGTAGATGGGCAACACCTTGATACCCTTAAACTTTGCGAGCTTGCCCACCTCCGCGCAGACCTGCAGCGCCAGCTCGCGGGTGGGGGTGAGCACGAGCGCCTGCACGCCCACGAGCGACTTGCGCACGAGCGCGTCGACGATGGGCAGGCCGAAGGCCGCGGTCTTGCCCGTGCCCGTGCGGGCCTGGACCACCATGTTGCGCCCGCGGCAGGCGGGCTCGAAGACGGCGAGCTGCACGGGGGTGGGGTGCACGTAGCCGAGCTCGGCGAGCGCGGAGCGGAGATCGGCGCTCAGGTCGAGGGCGTCGAACGTGGGCGCCACCGTGGGCGGCTGGGCGAGGTCGGTGTCAGCGGAAGCGTTCATGGTCCTTCTGGGCCGGGGGCTTGAGCCCGGCCGGCGGACTAAAGCACGAATCCGGGCAAAAATCAGGGAGGAGGAAGCGCGCGCGCGAGATCGGCGCGAATCGGGGCGAGCTCGGTGGCGCGACCGGCGAGCGTCGCCTCCTCCGCCCGGTGGAGGCGGAGCACCGACGACAGGGCCACGAGCCCCCGAGGGACCCGCGCGCACGTGGCCTCGAGCGCCGCCATCGCGGGCGGGTCGAAGCCGCCGCCGAGCGCCGCCGCGTAGGCGCGCGGGGCCTCGGGCGGGGCGACCTTCGAGGCGTCGACGAGGGCTCGATCGATGAGGCCCTCGAGGCGCCGCACCTCCCCGAAGCACGCCTTCGCCTCGGCGCTGGATCCGTCGACGGGCTGGAGATCGAGCTGGAACGCGCCCTTCGCGAGCTCCCAAGTGCTCTCGACGATGAAGACCGCGGAGACCGCGAGGAAGAGGGCCACGACCACGCGGGTCGCGCGGCGCTCGGCCGGCGTCGGGGGCGGGGGCTTCTCCACGGGCGGACTCTGACGGGAGTCGCCCTGTCGAGTCAAACTCGTTTATCGGGCTGGCCATCCACGTTCGCTCGCCCCTGGCTCACTTCCGGCGCACGAGGAGCTTGACGCTCGCCACAAGTGACCACATTCTTCAAATTGTTTTGAAACTTGCGAGACTGAAAGCGAGCGGGTGATGGAAGCGATCGCGGCAGTGCGCCTGCTCGAAGAGACCGCGCGGGTCGCCCCCGTGGCCCCCACCGGCCTCGCGCGGCTCCACGACGCCCACGCCCTCCTCGGCGAGGACATCGCGCGCGTCGAGGCCAGCCTCCTCGCCGCCACGGCCGACGGGTGCTCCCCGGCGACCGACGCGGCCGCGCACCTGCTCACATCCGGAGGAAAGCGCGTGCGCCCGCTGTGCGTGCTGCTAGGCGCGCTCGCGTGCGGCAGGATCACCGACGAGGCGCGCGCGCTCGCGGCCGTCGCCGAGATGATCCACCTCGCGACCCTGCTGCACGACGACGTCATCGACGACGCCGGCGAGCGGCGCGGGCGGCCCGCGGCGGGGCGGGTCTTCGGCAACGCGGTGAGCGTGCTCGCCGGGGACTCGCTGCTGGTCCACGCGCTCGAGCGCACGAGCCGTGTGGAGCGCCCCGAGACGCTGCGCGAGCTGTTCGCGACCCTGCGCCGCCTGGTGGACGGCGAGGTGATCCAGCTCCGCGGGCGGACCCGCCTCGACGCCACGGAGGAGACGTACGCCAGCATCCTCGACGGCAAGACCGCCTCGCTCTTCCGCTGGGCGCTGCGGGCCGGGGCCCGCGCCGGGGGCGGCTCGACCGCCGACATCGACGCGCTGGGCGCGTTCGGGGGGCACCTCGGCGTCGCGTTCCAGTTG
>CAZHGG010000908.1:0-230 GCA_964531755.1 uncultured Polyangiaceae bacterium | reverse complement strand
GACGCGCTCGACTACACGGGAGGGCAGCTCGGCAAGGACCTCCACGCCGATCTCCGCGAGGGCAAGGTCACGCTGCCCCTCATCCTCGCCGCGCAGCGCGAGCCGGATCTGTACGAGGCCCTAGAGCGTGTCCGCGCGGGCGCGCCACGCCCGGGGGAGCACGAGCGCCTCGTCGCCGCGGGGGCGCGCGCGGCGGGGGAGGTGCGCGAGCGCGCGTGGGCCGAGTCGCG
>CAZHGG010000907.1:0-3058 GCA_964531755.1 uncultured Polyangiaceae bacterium | reverse complement strand
GCTGACACGACGAAGAGAGCCCGGCGGACCGGGCTCTCCTCGGGGCGCCGCTCAGCGCGGGACGGGCGGCGTGGGCGGCGGCGGCGGCGGCGGCGGCGCGGGGGGCGGCGGCGGCGGCGTGGCCGACACGACCTTCTCGGTCCACTGGCCGATGTGGTTGGAGGTCTGCAGGTCCTGGAAGGGCAGGAAGAACCCGGTGAAGCTGCCGTCTTTGCCGGCGAGCACCTCCGCGGGGTTCACCGCGAACATCCAGAGGAGCTGCTGCCCGGCGCCCGTGCGCTTGCGCAGGCCAGGCTCGCGCCGCGAGGCGACCGTGTACCAAAAGAGCTTGCCCTTGCCCTGCTTGGTCTGGAAGGGCGAGGTCTTCGGGAGGGTGTCCGCGAGGGCCGTCGCCGCGCCGTCGGAGACGCCCGGCGACCCCGCGTTCGCCAGCAGAATGGGGGACGCGCCCGCCGCGGGCTTGACCGCGTAGGTGCGCGCCGTGGAGTCGGCGTTCGCGTCGCAGTCGACCGAGGACTGATCGCCGCCCGGGCACTCGGCCTGGGTGTAGAGCAGGAAGGACGAGTCGGGCACGAAGCTCGGCGTGAAGCGGTTCGCGCCGGCGCTCGGCGGCACGACGGTCTCCGAGGCGAGCCACCCGCCTGCGCCGTTGGACTTGATGATCTCGATGCCGGTGTTGGCCGGCTCTTGCGAGGTGGTGTTCTCGTCGTCGACGCGCGTGACCGCGATCGTCTTGCCGTCGGGTGACCAGTCGGGGTGGCTGGGCTTGTAGGGGAGATCGATCGAGCCCGTCCGCAGGCCGGTCGAGCCGTCCATCAGGAACAGCTTCTTGAAGCCCATGTCGAGCGGGATCTCGCTGCCGATCGGCAGGAGCGAGTCCGCCGTGGGGAGGAAGGCGTCGCGGCCCACGTTCCCGCGATCGCCAAACACGGCCACGATGCGGCTGCCGTCGGGGTTGAACGAGGCGAACTGGACGCGGTTCTTCGCGGGCTCGCCCGTGGGCGAGCCGTCACGCGTGAGCCACCCCGCGGAGCCGATGGGCTTCGACAGGTCGTTCACCAGGATCTGGCGGCCGTCCCAGCGCCCGCCGACCGACGCGATGAGCTTCTTGCCGTCGCGCGACAGCGCGTGGCAACCGACGCACTGGTCTTGCTGGAGGCCATTCTTCCCGGGCACCAGGAAGGGCTCGGGCGCCGAAGCGGTGCCGCCGAAGTCGAAGCGGAGCACCTCTCCGCTGCCGTTGCTCTGCTGGGGGTTCGTGGGAGGGATGACCTTCCAGTAGTAGAGCCCACCCTCGACGTTCTCTTCGGCGAAGGAGACATCGAACGTGGCGGACTCGCCCACGCCCGTGCCGGTGTCGTCCGTCGCGCGGATCTTCAGCTTGGCGGTCTCGCCGCGGTTCGAGTCGGAGAGGTAACGGTAGCCGGTCTCGTCGAGCTGGAACGCGCACGCGGCGGCCTTCCATGTGGCGTCGGCGGTGCCGCACCGCGAGTAGTACACGATCTCGACGTTCGGGCTGCGGAACGAGACCTCGAACAGGGTGTTGGCGGGGGCCCCAGCGTTCCAGTGCACCTCGAGGCGCCGCAGGTTCGGCGGGAGCATCGTGCCGTTGTTGGGGTAGGCGAGCGTGGGGGCCCGCGCCGCGGCGACGGGGCCGCCGAAGAGCGCGCCCGGGTTCGCGGGGAGCGCCGGGGTCGTGTTCGGCGAGGCCATGGGCGGGACGTTCAGCTTCAGCGTGAGCGACGTGGTCGCCGCGCCGATGGTGCCGTCTCTGGCCTGCGCGCGCGCCTGGATGGTGACCTTCCCACCCCGCTGCGGGGGATCGGTGGGGAGAGCGGGCAGCCGGTTCGTGAACGTGGGGCTCCCGTCGAGCGGGAAGCCGCCGACGAGGTAGTTGTCGGGCACGTAGAACACGAAGCGGTTCGTGAGGTCCTTCTCGATCGGGCTCTCCTTCACCTTGCCGATGACGCGGTAGGTCTGCGTGACCTTCTGCCCGGGCGTGACGGTGAGGACCGCGTTCGGCGGCTCGATTCGCACCGAGTCGAAGAGGATGTCTCCCGCGTCGCTCGTGCCCGCTTCGCATTGGGGATCGCCCGCGTCGCAGCCCGGGATGGGCGGGGTCGTCGGGCCGGTCGTCGGCCCGGGGCCGGCGCCGGCGTCGAACACGCTGTTGGGATCCGTGCTGTCGCAGGCGGCGAAGGGCAACAGCGCGGCAAGCACGACGAAAGAGCCGAGGGCGTAGTTCACTCGCATTCGGTAATCTTACAGTCTGAGCGGGAGGCGCTCCAGGACCATTCGCGTCCTCGCTCGAAACTTTACGAGGGCGCGGAGCCTCACCCGGCGCCGCACCTCCGCCGGGTGGGGCGTCGCGGCGTCGGGCGCTGGATGTGCGGTCGTCAGCGCCGAGGCCGGACGTCGTCGTCGTCGAGCATCTCGACGTCGTCGAAGTCGTCGGCGATGATCACCTCGTCCTCCGAGTCGGCCGCGAGGGGCGAGCGGCCGATCGACGTGGCGAGCTCGTGGTCCTCGACGTCGAGGATCTCGTCGTCGCCTACGATTTCTTCGGCTTTCCGTGAGGTTACGAGCGCGTCGAGGTCGTCGAGCGGCGAGATCGCGGGGGCGGTGAACGCGGAGATCTGCGCCGGCACGAGCGGGGGCCGGTCGTCGACCAGCGGGTCCTCGCCGTCGCGGGTGACCTCGTCGGCGAAGTCGACGGGCTGGGCCGGCGCGTCCGCGAGGCGAGCGCCGAACGCCGGGCGAGGGGGCGACGGCTTCGCGTCGCGCACGAGCGCGTCGAGGGCGATGTCGCCGTCGAGCGTGTCGGGCGAGGACGCGGGCGCGGGCGTGGAGGGCTGCGCGTCCCGGTCGCCGGTGAGGCTCGCGGTCATCGCGGGGCTGAGGATCGCGGTGCGATCGGACAGGTCCTCGGACGACTCCGCGAAGTTGGGCGCGGGCATTGACCAGCCCAGGTCGGGCGGCGCCGCGCTCGCGTCCGCCGGGATCGGCGGCGGCGTGCTGGGGATCGGCGGTGGCGCGCTGGGGCTCGGCGGCACGGAGC
>CAZHGG010000906.1:0-3060 GCA_964531755.1 uncultured Polyangiaceae bacterium | reverse complement strand
CCCGCGCCCGCGCCCGCGCGCCCCGCCCCGTAGCAGCGCCGTGCCCGCGCGCGCCAGCGGCGGCGACGCTTCCGTTTTCGCGACCTTGGCCTATTCTCCACCGGCCCGATGCCAAACGTTGCGCCGCTCGAGACCGACGTCGCCATCGAGACGCCGGAGCACATCGTGTTCCGCTATCGCGTGGCGGGCCCGGCGCGCCGGGGGCTCGCGCACCTGCTCGACCTGCTGATCTGCTACTCCGCGCTCGCGGTGCTCGGGGCGATCGTGCTCCTCGCGGCGAGCGCTGGCGGCGTGCTGGGGGCCGATCCCGAGTCGCTCGCGCACGCCGGCGCGGGCGTGCTCCTCGTGGCGCTCTTCTTCGTGCAGTGGGTCTACTTCGTCGTGGCGGAGTCGGTGTGGGGCCGCTCGCCCGGAAAGGCGGCGCTCGGGGTGCGCGTCGTCACCGCCGAGGGGCGTCCCATCGGCTTCGCGCACGCCGCGCTGCGCAACCTCCTCCGCGCCGCCGACTCGCTGCCCGTGGGCTACGCGCTCGGCGTCGCCTTCATGGCGGGCACCCGGCGCTTCCAGCGCCTCGGCGACCTGGTGGCGGGCACCCTGGTCGTCCACACGAGCGATCATGCGCGCGCGGAGCCCATCCGGCTCTGGCCACCCGCGCGGCCCGACGAGCTCGCCGCGCTGCCGGAGCGCGTCGGCCTCGACCCGGAAGAGCGCGCAGCCATTGAGCTTTTTCTCCGTAGGCGCGGCCGCCTCGGGGCGCTCCGCGAGGCGGAGCTCGCCCGCATGGTCGCGCCGGCCCTCGGTCGGCGCTTCGACTACCGCCACCCCGATCCCGCGCGCATGCTCGCGCTGCTCTACGATCGCGCCGTCAACGCGGGCCGCGAGGAGGCGCCGCCCTCGTCTCGGGGCGCCGCGCCCGGGGGCTCATGGCGCTAGCCTCGGCACCGAACGAGCGGGCCTTCGCGGCGCGCCGCGAGCGTGACTGGGCGACGCTCGAGGGGATCGTGCGCGTCGCCGAGCAGCGCGGGCCGAAGCGCCTGCGCCCGGAGGACGTGCACGCGCTGCCGTCGCTCTACCGCGACGTGTGCGGCGACCTGTCGCGCGCGCAGGCCGCGCGGTACAGCGCGCCGCTCATCGACTACCTGCAGGGCCTCACCGCCCAGTCGCACACGGTCCTGTACGGCGCGCACGCCGCCGGCCCCTCGGCGTCGGCCCGCGTCGACGCGCCCTCGTGGGCGACGGCGTTCCCCGTCGCCGTCCGCCGCCACTGGCGCGCGATGCTGCTCGCCACGCTGCTCTTCTTCGTGCCGTTCGCCCTCGGGCTCATGGCGGCCCTCGCGGAGCCTCACTTCGCCTTCCGCGTGGTGCCGGAGGCCATGCTCCGGCCGCTCACCGAGTCGTACCAGCGGGGCTTCGCCGCCGGCCGGGCCAGCGCCGACGACACGCTGATGACCGGATTTTACGTGAACAACAACGTCGGCATCGCGCTCCGGTGCTTCGCCCTCGGCATCTTCGGCGGGCTCGGCTCCGCGATCACGCTGGTGCAGAACGGGCTCTTCACCGGCGCGGTGCTCGGGTACGTCGGCTCGCAGGGCGCGGGGCTCAACATCGTCACGTTCATCGTCGGGCACGGCACCTTCGAGCTCGGCGCGATCGTCATCGCGGGCGGGGCAGGGCTCGCCATGGGGTGGTCCGTGGTGTCACCCGGCGAGCGCACGCGCCTCGCCTCGCTCCAGCACGTCGCGCGGGACGTCGTGGTGATCGTGGCGGGCGCCGCCGTGATGCTCTTCATCGCCGCCCTCATCGAGGGCTTCTGGTCGTCGTCGTCCGTGCCCACCCCGGTGAAGCTCGCGGTGGGCGGCGTGAATTTCGTGCTGGTCGTCGCCTACCTCTCGCTCGCCGGTCGCGGACGTCGAGCTCTGCGCGCCGGGCGCGAAGGGAGGGCGCCGTGACCCCGCGCGAGGCGCCGCCTTCGCCCGTCGCCGAAGCGCGCGTCGTGCTCCGGGACCGCTCGACCCCGGACGTCCTCGACCTGGCGCTGCGGTTCCTCGCGCGTCACCGCGTGCCGTTCGCGAAGGTGGGGCTCGTCGTGCTGCTCCCCGGCGTGGCCCTCACGTGGGCGGCGGGCGCGACGCTGGGCTGGGGCCTCGGCTGGCTCGTCGCCATCGGGCTCGGCCTGGTCGCGCAGGCGCCGTTCACCGAGCTCGCCTCGCGCCTCGTGTTCGAGCGCGACGTGCGCGTGCGCGACGTGCTCCGTCGCGCGCTGGGCCGCGTGCCCCGGGTGCTCCTCGTGCGCGGCGTGCAGCTCATCGCCATCGCCACCGCGTCGCTGTTCTTCTTCGTCCCGGGGCTCCTGGTCGCGGCCCTGCTCTTCTTCGTGGGCGAGGTGGTGCTGCTCGAGCGTGTGCCGCTCGGCGCCTCCCTGTCGCGCCTGCAGCGCCTCGCGAGCGGCGCGGGTGACGCCGCGCTGGGGTTCCTGCTCCTGGTGGTGTTGCATGCAGTATGCACGGTCATGGGCGACGTCTGCGGTCGCGCCGTCCTCACCGATCTGCTCTCCTGGACGGCGCCGGAGCCGGCGTGGGAGCACGGCGGCAGCCTGCTCGCCGCGTGCGGGTTCTGGCTCTTCGTGCCCTTCGCCGCGCTCGCGCGGTTCTTCCTGTATCTCAACGTGCGCACGCGCGCCGAGGGGTGGGACATCCAGACGCGGTTCGCCGCGATCGCGCGCCGGGCGGAGGCCGAGGCCGAGGCCGACGGGGTCGCGCTGGCCGCCGTCGAGCCGCCGGAGCGGAGGGTCGCGTGACCCCGCGGTCCCTCGCGGCCTTGGGCATCGTCGCGGTGGCGACCTCGTTCGCCGCGCCCGCCGCGGCCGCGCTCGCGGATCCGAGCGAGGCCCAAGCGCACGCGGACGCGGCCCGCGCGGCCGAGGAGATGAGCTTCTGTCGGGCTCCCCGAAAGCCGCTCAGCCCGCGGGCGCGCGCGCTCTGCCCGACGGCGCGCGAGGTGCCCGACTGCGCGGGCTTCGTGGCGGCGTGCGACGCGGCGCAGGCGAGGCGCGCCCCCGAC
>CAZHGG010000905.1:0-3060 GCA_964531755.1 uncultured Polyangiaceae bacterium | reverse complement strand
TAGAGCGTCGGCCTTCGAAGCCGAATGTCGTGTGTTCGAATCACACCGGGCGTGCTGCTCTCCTCGGCTCTCGGCTAGCCTCGAAGGCGCCGCTGGCAGAGCTGCTCGACCCACGCGATCAGCGCCGTGTAGTCCTCGGCGTTCGCGGGGTCGAGATCGACGAGCCACCGCTCGGAGCCAGAGGACGTGGTGGCGACCAGGCCGGTGAGGCCCTGCCGCTGGGCGATGGCCAGGCCCGTGAGCTCGTGGAGCGCGACGGACTCGAGCATCCCCGCCAGCGACGGCTGCGGCACACGGAGGAGGACGCGGAGGCTCCGCGTGGTGCCCCCAAAGACGGCGCTGACCACGCGCCGAACCGCGCGCACGCCGATCGCGACCAGCGCGACCGCGCCGATCGCTCGAACGACCGTCCCCCCAAAGACGAGGCAGAGCGCCAGCAAGGCGGACGCCACGACCCACACGACAGCCTCGATCCAGAGATCCGCCGCGGGGCCGCGCGGCGCGACCGTGAACCCGGAGGGCGTCTCCTTCACCACGAGCGAGCGAAGAGGAGGCAGGGGCGGCGTGGCGCTCATGACGGCGCTCGTCGCCTCGCGGGAGGCACCCCCGCCGCGCCCACGCCCGAGGCCCACCCGGGGCCCAGAGGAGACACGTCGACGAGCTCTAACTCAGCGGAGAGAAAGGGATTCGAACCCTTGGTGAGCTTGCACCCACACATGATTTCCAATCATGCACCTTCGGCCACTCGGTCATCTCTCCCACGGACGCCCTCCCCATAGCACATCGCGGCCGTTGTGCCCGAAAATGCGCGCGATCCGGCCGCGCTGGGCCGGCTAGCGGCCCCAGACCTTGAGCGCGGCCGCCGCGGGCGGGTCGAGGCGCGCGTCCTCGCGGGGGACCTGCTTTCCGGTGGCCAGCTCGTCGAACAGCCGCCGGTGCAGGGTCTCGGTCGCGAGCGGGTGGGTCGCGCGCACGTCGGTCGCGCAGGCGGGCTCGAGCGCGAGGTCGCAGAGGCGGCTCGCGCGCTCCCCGGCGCCCGACAAGACGAAGTCGCCGAAGCGGGCCGAGAAGCGCTGCGATGCGACCGCGACTCGGGGCGTCGAGTCGGCGCGGTCGCGAGACTCCGCGAGCTCGAAGAGGCTCGGCCAGCGGTACGTCCGCGGCGCGCGGAGGCCGAAGGCGTCGAGCACCGTCGAGGCCACGTGCATCGACTCGCTCGGCGCCGAGACGCGGCCGGGCTTCAGGGGCAACGCGTGGTGAGGCCGGACCACGAGGAAGGTCGCGAGCGTGCCCTCGTCGAGCGCGTCGGACTCGGCGAAGGGGACGTGGGCGCCCTCGTCGGCCGCCACGTCGCCGGTGACGATCACCGTCGTCGACTCGTCTTGACCGTTGAGCCGCAGCGCCGAGAGGAGCCGGCCGAGCGCCGCGTCGTGGGCCATCACGGCGAGCGTGTGGAGCGCGGCGGCGCGCTCGCGGTCGCCGTCGGTGTACCGGATGACGGGCGGCACCCGCTTCGCCTTCGCGAGGAGCTCGCCGGCGTGCTTGGGGTCGAGGCCGCCGGTGTAGTTCTGGGGTGGCAGATCCTTCATCTGCTCGTCGCTCGCGTCCCACGGCGGGTGCCCGCCGCGCGCGTGGATCGTGACGAAGAACCGGCCCGCCTTGTGGGCCTCGAGGAACCGGATCGCCTCGTCGAAGACGGCGGTCGCCTGGCCGTCGCCCACCGGGGCCTTGGCCACGAAGACCTCCCAGCCTCGGTCGAACCCAAACACGGCGGAAGTGGTGGGATTTGCTGTAAAAAACGCCGTCGCGATGCCCGCCTCCCGCGCCGCCTCGGAGACGAGCGTGGGGCCCTTCACGAGGCGCGCGTCGCCGTCGACGATCCCGTGCTCGGTCGGGCTCCCGCCGGAGAGCATGGACGCGACGACGGCGTTCGACAGCGAGCTCGCCGCGCGGTTCTGCTCGAAGACGAGGCCCCGCTCGACGAGGCGCGCGAGCTCGGGCGTGCCCCGCTCGCCGCCGAAGGCCGAGAGCGAGCGCGGCGCCATCGTCCCGAGCACCACGAGCACGACCCCGCGCGCGGGGGTGAAGGGCGTGCGCGGAGCCGCGGGGCTCGTGCGCACGACGCGAGCCTCGCCGAAGAGCACGCGCGTGCCCTTGCGCGCCCTCACGACCCGGAGCTCGACCGCGCCCGTGGTGTCGACCTCGCCGAGCGGGATCTCGACAGGCCGCCAGGCGGCGGCGTCCGCGGCGCCGAGGTGGAGCTGGGCGACCACCCGCGGATCCTTGCGGTCGCGGAGCACGCGCAGCTCGACGTCGGCCTCTCCGCCCCCGGTGAGCGCGAGGTCGGCCCGGAAGACGGCGTCGGAGGGGATGTAGGCGGTGCAGCGCGCGAACGCTTCGCCGCGGAGAGAGAGCGCCCGCTCGCTGCGGCCACCGACCGGCGTGCTCACGAGCGCGTCGCGCCGGGTGGGCGCGGCGTACGCAGCGTCGCCATCGTACTCGCCGAGCCGCACCCAGTCGAGCTCGCCGAGCGTGTCGGGGCTCGCCTTCCCACCGCCGACGAACCGCAGATCGAGCTGGTGCGCGCCCGCCTCGAGCGCCGCCTGCGGGGAGCGCAGCTCGCTCACCTTGGCCTCGTTGTGCGTGAGGGTAAGGTGGCCCATGGGCCGGCCGTCGAGCGACACGGAGATGGCGCGCGCCGCGCCGCCGCGCGCTCGCGCCGAGATCGCGAGGCCCGACTCGGCGAGGAGCGGCTCCGCTGTCACGAGCGAGAGGCTGAGCGAGCGCGAGCGCGGGCGAACCCAGGTGCTCCCGTCGCGCTCGAACGTGTCGACCACGGGCGTCGCGAGCCGCGTCCCGTAGCGGGCGCGCATGGTCGGGTCGCCGAGGTCGAGGAGCGTGCCGCGGTGCCCGAGCGCGCAGTCGTCGAACCGCCGGATCCAGTCGAGCACGACCTTGGGCTCCCCGCCCCGCGGCGCGCTCGCCGCGGTGGAGGGCGCGGGGGCCGTCGCGTCGGCTCCGCCAGGCGCGCCGCCGCAGCCGCGGCACCCGAGCGCCGCC
>CAZHGG010000904.1:0-3062 GCA_964531755.1 uncultured Polyangiaceae bacterium | reverse complement strand
GCTGCCCGAGCCCGCCGCGTCGAGCCCCGTCGCCCCGCCCGCGCCGGAGCCCGCGTCGCCCACGCCGCCGGAGCCCGCGCCGGAGCCCGCGGCCCCCGCGAAGAAGAAGTGGTGGAAGCTCTTTTGAGCCACGTCCCGGGCCCGCGTGGGTCATGACCACGCGCGCGGCCACGCGCGCAGCTACGGGCGCGCCTTCGCCGCGGGCATCGCGCTCAACCTCGGCTTCCTGGCGATTGAGGCGATCTACGGCGTGCTCTCGCGCTCCATGGCGCTGGTCGCCGACGCGGGGCACAACCTGAGCGACGTGCTCGGCCTCGCGCTCGCGTGGGGCGCGACCGCGCTCGCGAAGCAGCGGCCCACGAAGCGGCGCACCTACGGCCTGCGCGGCACGACCATCATGGCCTCGCTCGCGAACGGCCTCGTGCTGCTGGTCGTGACGGGCGGCATCGCGTGGGAGGCGCTGCGCAGGCTCTGGGAGCCCCCGCCGGTCGCCGGCGTTGCGGTGATCGTCGTCGCGACGGCGGGCGTCGCCGTGAACGGCGTGTCGGCCGCGCTGTTCCTGTCGGGTCGCAAGACCGACCTCAACGTCCGTGGCGCCTTCCTGCACCTCGCCGCCGACGCCGCCGTCTCGCTCGGCGTCGCCGTCGGCGGGGTCGTGCTTCACGTCACCGACAAGCGCTGGATCGATCCGCTCCTCAGCCTCGCGGTGTGCGTCGTCATCCTGGCGAGCACGTGGGGGCTGCTCCGGAGCTCGGTCAACCTCGCGCTCGCGGCGGTGCCCGACGGGGTCGATCCGGACGAGGTCAAGGCCTACCTCGCCGGCCTCCCCGGGGTCGTCGAGGTCCACGATCTCCACATCTGGGCGATGAGCACTACCGAGACCGCGCTCACCGCGCACCTCGTCATGCGCGCCCCGTGCCCGGCGAGCTTCCTCGCGGAGGCGGGTGCCGGGCTCGAGGCGCGGTTCCACATCGGGCACTCCACCCTCCAGCTCGAGCCGCCCGAGGCCCCTGATCCGTGCCGCCTCGCGCCGGACGAGATCGTGTAGCCAGCGGGCGCGAGCTCAGTGCGCGTGGGAGACCGCGTCGCCCACGAGGATCTCGCCCATCATGCCGCCCTCGGCGTGCTCCTCGATGTGGCAATGCACCATCCACGCGCCGACCTCGTCGAAGCGCGTCGCCACGCGGAGCGTGCTCTTTGCCGGCACGATGATCGTGTCCTTGTTGGCGATGCGGTTGGCCGGCTCGGGCGCGCCGTTCCTTGTGAGCACCTGGAAGAACGCCCCGTGCACGTGGAACGGGTGGTCCATCTCGCTCTTGTTGGTGATCTCGAGCACGCGCGTCTCGTTCAGCGCCATCCGCGCCGCCGCGACCGCGGGCCACACCTGCCCGTTGAGCGTGAAGATCAGATCGCCCGCCGCGTTCGTGCCCTCGTCGAGCGCGAACGGGATGGCCTCGCCCGTGGGCGCGGGGAGCTTCGCCACGGCCGGTCCGCGCTCTGGGAGCTCCCTCTTCACGCTCGGCGGCTCGCCCGCGATCGCGAGCGTCGCCACGGGCAGGGGCGGCAGCTCGGCCGTGTGGTGCCCGCGCTCGTACGGCTGGCTCGTGAGCGGGAGCGTGCCCGGGGTGCTTGGCACCTGGAACACCACGTCGTAGCGCTCTGCAGGCGCGATGAGCAGCGTATCGACGTCGTACGGGCTCTCGACGAGGCCGCCGTCCGTCCCGATGACGCGGAAGCGGACCCCTGGGATCTTCAGGTTGAAGAAGCGGCCGTTCGCCGCGTTGAGGATGCGCAGGCGCTCGATCGCGCCCGGTCGCAGCGCGATGCGCGCGTCCCTCACGCCGTTGACGAGCACGGTATTGCCCTCGCGCCCCATCATCTTCGCGTTGTCGTCTAGGTAGGTTGGGAAGCTGCCGTCGTCGTTGACGCGCACGTCGTCGAGCACGAGCACCCGCTCCTCGTCGACGCTCGGCTGCTCCTTCGGGTCGGCCGGGGCGACCCGGATGACGCCCACGAGCCCCCGCTCGATCTGCACGTCGGTGCGCACGTGGGGGTGAAACCAGAAGAGCCCGGCGTCGCGCAGCTTGAACCGGTACTCGAACGTGCCGCCCGGCGGCACGGGCTTCTGCGAGGAGGGCGAGCCGTCCATCGCGATGGGCAGCCGGATCCCGTGCCAGTGAATCATGGTCGGCTCGGGCAGCTCGTTCTTGAAGTGGATGACGAGCTCGTCTCCCACCTTCGCGTCGACCAGCGGGCCCGGCATCGCGCCGTTGTAGGTCCACGCGCGGCTCAACTTCGCGCCGCCGAGATCCTTGTCGGCCTCGCGGGCCGTGAGCGCGAACTCGACGACCGTCGGGCTCGGGTCGAGGTCGGATATCCCCACGAGCGCGAGCGGATCCGCAGGCGCGGGCGCCGGCGTGGTCGTGGTCCCCGTCGCGCTGCAGGCCGCGCCGAGCGCGGCGGAGAGCGCGATCCCGAGCGCCCGGCGGAGCCTCACGGGGTCTCCGTCATCTCGTTGGAATAGGCAGAGTACACCTCGCCGCGCTTGCAGCGCAGACGGTAGGTGTAGGGCGTCTTCGCGGTCGCCGCGCCGTCCATCTTGTTGTCGGCCGAGCCCGGCACCGTGAAGATGATCTTGTAGTCGTCGGCGCCGGACTTGCGCTCGCCCTCGATGGCGTCGCAGTCCTTCTGGGCGTTCGTCCACACCACGTGGAGCGCGCCGGCCATCTTCATGAGCTGCTTGATGGTCGGGGAGGCGGGCGCGGCGGCCCCAGCCTCCGGGACGACGACGGGCTGCGCGTCGGCCGAGGGCGTGGCGGCGGCGTCGGTGGAGGCTCCCGCGTCGTCCGCGGGGGCCGTGGTGGAAGAGCACGCGAGGTTGGCGCACAGCCCGACGACCGCGAGCAGCGAGGTGAGCTTGACTTGCATGGCCTCCTTATACACCCGCGTCGTCGCCGCGCCATCCGGGAGGCGACCCGCCCGCGCCCCCTGCGGCCGCATTCCCGCGCGAAACCTGGAAGTGACCGAAGGGCGAACGAAGGTCGATGGCGGCGCCGAGCCGG
>CAZHGG010000903.1:0-3064 GCA_964531755.1 uncultured Polyangiaceae bacterium | reverse complement strand
ACGTGCTCTTCTTCACGCGCGGCGAGAAGAAGCAAGACAAGGGCAACACGAAGGCGGTGTGGTTCTACGACCTGCGCACGAACATGCCCTCGTTCGGCAAGCGCACGCCCTTCACGCGCGCGCACTTCGCGGAGTTCGAGAAGGCCTATGGCCCCGATCCGCTGGGCAAGAGCAAGCGGAAGGACCAGGGGGAGGCCGGGCGGTTCCGGAGGTTCACGCGCGAGGAGATCGCGAAGCGCGGGGATAACTTGGACATCTCCTGGCTGCGGGATGAGAGCGTGACGGATCACGCGGATCTGCCGGAGCCGGAGGAGATCGCCGCGGAGATCGTGGCGCAGCTTCAGGTGGCGTTGGAGGAGATGGCGGCGCTGCAAGAGGAGCTCTCCACATGATCGAGCGGATCTGGATCAAGAACTTCCGCATGCTCGAGCGAAACCGCGTGGATCTACGCCCCTTCGCGGTCCTCGTCGGGCGCAACGCGTCCGGGAAGAGCACGCTTATGTCGGCCCTTCGCTTCGTGAGCCAGGTGCTCTCCGACGGCGTCGAGGCGGCGGTGGACGCGGCGCTCGACGGGACGGGTGCCGGATTCCGCGCGCTTTGCTTCCGTGAGGAAGAGCCCATCGCCATCGCGATCGCCATTCGGTTCCCGAAGCAGGGCGCCTACCGCTACGAGCTCGAGGTCGGCGTCTCCGAAGCGAGCGGGACGGTCGTCGTGTTGCGAGAGAACCTCTTCTTCATCGCTGCACCCCAAGGCGCGGCCGTCGAGCAGACGAGCCTCTTCGGCGACCAGATCGACACCGACGAGGTCGTGCACGTTCAGCAGCCCTCCGGCTTTCGAAAGATCGTTGGCAAGACGGCGGACGGAAAGGACTACTTTCGGGATGAGAAGACGAACTGGAACAACATGTTCCGGTTTGGGCCAGGCCGGTCCGCGCTCGGAAACATTCCCGAGGACCTGGACCGCTTCCCCGGCGCCATCGCGGTTCGAAACCTGCTGCGGGAGGGCGTAACTCTCATCGAGCTCGACTCCCACCGCTTGCGACTCCCGTCCCCGCCCCGCGCGTCCACGCGACTCCAGCGGGATGGCTCGAACTTGGCGGCGTCCGCGCGGGCGCTCAACGAGCTCGACCCCGTGGCCTACGAGCAGTGGGTGTCGCACGTGGCCGGCGCGGTGGAGGGGCTCGAGGCCATCGAGACGTGGGAGCGCCCCGAGGACAAGCACGTGGTCCTGCGCGCCAGGTTCGCGGGTACGCACCGTGAGCCCGTGCCTTCGTGGCTTCTGTCCGATGGGACCCTCCGGCTGATGGCCTTGTGTCTCTTGGCTTACGCGGAGCGGGAGGGCCAGTCGGGGTTGTATCTGATCGAGGAGCCCGAGAACGGGCTGCATCCGCTCGCCATCCAGGCGGTCTTTGACGCGCTCTCCCAAATGCACACGATGCAGGTCTTCATCGCCACGCATTCGCCTGTTTTTTTGGCGAGCACGACGATGGACCAGGCGCTCGTGTTTCGCCGCTCTCCGAACGGGACCTCTCAGATTCTCCGCGGCGCGGAGGTCGAAGCCATGAAGGCATGGCAGCACAATGTTCGCCTGTCCGAGGTGTTCTCTACGGGGGTCCTGTGACGGCGGCGTCCGACCCCGAGCTGGTGGTGCTCTTCGCCGACACCGACGCGGAGCGCTTCGTCTCGACGCTGATTCATCGCGGCATCGAGTCCGGGTGCTTGCGGGCCCTGAAGTGGCAGGCGATCCGCGATCCGATGCGAGATCCGCAGGTCGCACGGAGCCCGACCGTCGCCCTCGCGTCGTTCCTGCACGTCCGGTCTGCCCGCTTTCTCGTCGTCTGGGACCACGACGGCTCGGGTCGCGAGCAGGAGGAGCCGAGCTCTGTCGAGGAGAGCGTGGTGAGGCTGCTGGTCCAAGCGGGCCTCCCGAAAGAGAACGTCGCGGCCGTGGCCTTCGTGCCAGAGCTGGAGGTCGCGTTGATGCCCGTGTGGGACCGCGCCATCGAGGTGTTGGCGCGGAAGCGAAGCAGGCTCCCGCCCGCGATGACGCCGAGCCAGGGGGACCCCAAGGGGGCCTTTCACACCGCGCTGCGAGAGCTCCGTCTGCGGCCGCAGGCCTCGCTCTTCGAGGAGCTCGCGAGCGAGATCTCCGTGCCACGGATCAAGAATGGGGAGGCGATCGCGCGCATGGCGGCACACCTGGTGTCTTGGTTTGGAGCGGGGGCATGAAGGGCGACGCGGATGAGCGCGCTGCCGGAGCAGCTGGGGGCGTGAGCGACCCACTTCCGAACGGGTGGCTTCGGGTACGCCTCGACGAAGTGGCAGAGGTGCGACTCGGGCGCCAGCGATCGCCAGACAGGGCGAAGGGCGAACACATGCGGCCATATATGCGAGCCGCGAACGTGACGTGGAATGGGATTAGCCTCGAAGACGTGAAGGAGATGGACTTCTCGCCAAGGGAGTTCGTGTCCTACGAGCTGAGGGAGGGCGACATTCTCTTGTCCGAAGCGTCCGGAAGCGCGAGCGAGGTCGGGAAGCCTGCCCTCTGGCGAAACGAGGTTGACGGTTGCTGCTTTCAGAACACGCTCATTCGCGTTCGGTCGCGAGGCCCAGACCCTGAATATCTGCACCTGCACTTCCTCGCTGACGCTCGCCTCGGAAAGTTCGCGGCGGCCGGTAAGGGAGTGGGCATCAACCACCTCGGGGCTGACCGTATGTCGTCGTGGCCCACAGCGCTCCCCCCCCTCAACGAACAGCGCCGCATCGTCGCCAAGCTCGAATCCCTCCAGGCCCGCTCCCGTCGCGCCCGGGAGGCGCTCGACGCCGTGCCGCCGCTGCTCGAGAAGCTCCGCCAGTCGATCCTCGCGGCGGCCTTCCGCGGGGACCTCACGAAGGACTGGCGCGCGAAGCACAAGGACGTGGAGCCCGCGAGCGAGTTCTTGAAGCGCATCCGCGTGGAGCGCCGCAAGAAGTGGGAAGAGGCCGAGCTCGCCAAGCTGACCGCCAAGGGCAAGGCCCCGCGGGATGACGCGTGGAAGGGGAAGTACAAGGAGCCCGAGGGGGT
>CAZHGG010000902.1:0-3071 GCA_964531755.1 uncultured Polyangiaceae bacterium | reverse complement strand
TGGCGGCGCGCGGTGGCGGCGCGGAGGGCTTCGGGAGCGGCGCGGCGGCCACCGGCTCCGCCGGGGCCGGACCCGCGGCCAGGGCGGCGGTCACGAGGCGGTCGATGGTCTGCCGCGAGACGTCGTCGATCTTGATGAACTTGACGCCCATGCCCGCGGGGCGCTCGGCGGTGGCCTGGGTCGGCTCACGCTTCCACACCACGCGCCCGACGCCGGTGATGGACGACGGCTCGCTCGCGACCAAGATCTCGAGCTTCAGCAGCGTGCCCGGGGCGAACGGGGTCTGGGTCTTGACGAACACCCCGCCGACGCTGACGTCGAGCGACTGGTTGTCGATGAACTCGTCGTTGGTCGCGCTTTTGTACCGGACCGTGAGGCCGGAGACTCGCGCGCGCTTGTCCTTACGCGTATCGGAGGTCATGGACGAGGGGTCTCCAGCCACAGGAGGCGAGGGGGCGACGAAGAGAGGCGACGATGGCCCGAGTCGAACCGCCACCATGTTACCCGACCTTCGCCGAAAAGAGCCAACTCCTACGCGGACCGAAGGGCTGGCCGGAAAGGGGACCTCCACCCGACGACCGTGGTACGCTCCTCGGGCGTGGAGAGGCCGCATCATTTCCGGTCGCAGGCCCGAAAGAAGGTCCGCTATCCGGCGCAGCTCACCACCGCGCGTGGCGTGGTGCGGGAGTGCGTGTTGGTCGACCTCAGCCTGGCGGGCGCGCGCCTCGAGGCGGTCGACATCCTCCCTGTCGGCGAGCGCCTGTCGCTGAGCTTCTCGTCCCCCTCGCGGTGGGACCCCATCGTGGTGCCGGCCCGGGTGGCGTGGTCTCGCCCGGGCTCGTTCGCTCACATCGGGCTCACGTTCGAGTTCTCCAGCTCGTCCACCGTGTACGCGCTCTTCGAGACGATGGCGGCGCTGGAGTACGGCGCATAGACCCGCGGGGAATGTGGACAGGAGCCACATCGCGCCCACGCGCGCGACGAGGGCGCCGCCCGTGAAGGCAGCGCCCTCGCGCGGGCCGGCGAAGCGGCGCTAGTCGGCGCCGGGCTTCGCCTTCGAGTACATGCCCTCGACGAGGTCGGCGTATTTGGTGACGACCACCTTGCGCTTCACCTTGAGGCTCGCGGTGAGCTCGCCGCCCTCGACGGTCATGGGCGTGGGCACGACCTCGAAGTACTTGATGCTCTCGAACGAGGCGAGCGTGCCGTTCACCTCGACCACGTGCGCCTGGAGCACCTCGCGGATGCGGGGGTGGCTCGGCTCGGGCTCGATGCCCTCGTTCTTCGCCCACTCGGTGAGGTTCTCCGTGTCGAGCGAGAACAGCGCGACGCAGAAGTTCCGGTTGTCGCCGATGACGACCGCCTCCTGCACGAACGGCGGCGCCTTGAGGCGCGCCTCGATCTTGACGGGGGCGATGTACTTGCCGCCGCTCGTCTTCAGCAGCTCCTTCTTGCGGCCGGTGATCGAGAGGAAGCCGTCCGCGTCGATCGAGCCAAGATCGCCCGTGTGGAACCAGCCCTCCTCGTCGAACGCCTCGGCGGTCGCGTCGGGGCGGTTCAGGTAGCCGGACGTGATGTTCGGCCCCTTGGCGAGGATCTCGCCGTCCTCGGCGATCTTGAGCGTGACGTTCTTGAACGCCTGCCCCACGGTGCCGATCTTCATCTTGCCGGGGCGGTTGGTGGTGAGGCCCGGGCAGGTCTCGGTGAGGCCGTAGGCCTCGATGAGCGTGAGGCCGATCGCGAGGAAGAACTCGTGCACGTCGGCCCGGAGCGGCGCCGAGCCCGACAGGAGGATGTCGGCCCGGTCGAGGCCGAGCCGCGCTCGGAGCTTCGAGAACACGAGCTTGTCGGCGATGGCGTGGCGGATCTCCAGCCAAGGAGGGAACGCCTTGCCTTCGATGACGTAGGGCACGGTCTCTTTGCCCACGCCCATGGCCCAGTGGAAGATCTTCTGGCGCAGGGGCGGCGCGGAGGCCACGCCCGCCTCGATCTTGCCCTTCACCTTCTCGTAGACGCGCGGCGCGCCGGGGAAGAACCCGGGGCGCGACGTCGCCAGGTCGGCGGCCAGCGTGGGGACCGACGAGATCACGAGCGGCGCCTGGAAGAACGGCCCCGCGAGCTCGATCAGCCGGCCGAACGAGTGGGCCAGCGGGAGGAAGAGGAAGAGCCCGCCGGCGCGGGTCTTCGGCCCGAAGATGCCCACGGCGTCCGCGCTCTCCAGCATGGAGAGCATGTTGTCGTGGGTCTGCACGACGGCCTTGGGCGGGCCCGTGGTGCCCGAGGTGTAGGTGTAGGTGGCGATGTCCTCGCGCTTGACCTTGTCGATGCGGCGCTTCATCTCGCCGCGGAGCTCGGCGACCTTGGCCTCGCCGCGCGCCTCGAGCTCCGCGAGGCTCTCCCAGTCGTCGGCCGGCTCGAGCCCCGCGGGGTCGACCACGATGATCTTGCCGCGCAGCTTGAGGTCGTCGCGCGTGTAGTCCTTGTCGAAGAAGCGGAAGCCGTCGCGCATGGCGCGCACCTTCGCGACCTGGCCCTTGTTCTCGGCGATGACGAGCACGACGCCGGGGTCGGCGTGCATGAACCCGACCTCCTCGGGGAGCAAGCTCGCGTACACCGGCACGGTCTGGAGGCCCACCGACATGGCCGCGGCGTCGAGGATGACCCAGTCCATCGACGTGTTCCCGATGATGCTCACCGCGGCGCCGTCGGGGAGCTCGGCGGCCGTGAGGAGCCCGGCCGCGATGTGCTCGATGCGCGGCAGCACCTGGCTCCAGGGGATGTCCACCCACTCTTCGCCGCGCCGAACGCGGAACGCCGGCGCGGCCGGGTCCTTCTTGGCGCGATCCAGGATCATTCCTGCGATGTGGACGTCGGGCATGGGCTCCTCCTGCGACAGACGGGACGGTCGTGCGCGGGAGCGCTGCCGAGGGCCCCCACGCAGCCGGCCACCTTACCCCACACGCAGCGCCCTGTGGGCGGCGATGTGGGCGGCGTGGAGGGCGGCGTCGTGCGTGGCGCCGGCGACGCGCGCGAGCGCCCGAGCTACGCTTGCCCGATGCGACGCCGAGTCA
>CAZHGG010000901.1:0-3076 GCA_964531755.1 uncultured Polyangiaceae bacterium | reverse complement strand
CGGCCTGCCCGAGGCGCTCGAGGATGACGTGCGCCCGCGCGGCGCGCGCGGCCGCGTCGGCGGCGCGGCCCGCGGCGCGCGCCGTGGCCGACGCCGTGGCCCGGGCTGTGGCGTCCTGGGCCCGCAGGCGCGCCGCCTCCGCCTCGGCCTCGCGCACGTAGCCCTGCTCCACCTTGGTCGAGACGAGCTTCTCGAAGACGCGGTCGGCCTCGGCCCGGGACACGGGCGCGACCGTCTTCGAGCCGTCTTTCAGCGCCGCGCCCCGCTTGCCGTACCGAAAATTGACGACGAACCGCCCCGCGCCGACCTCGCAGAGATCGACCTCGTACACCTTTTCGCTGCGGCCCTCGACGAAGACGAGGACGGTCTGTGTGACGAGCTTCACGCGGTGACGTTCCCTTCTGCCTGCTCTCGCTTCCTCGGTGCGCTCAGGTCACGAGCCGGCGGATGGCGCCGTGGGCGCGGTAGAACTCGCCGCGGGCCGCCTGCCGCACCTCGTCGACGACGTAGCGCGCGCCCTCGTGCCGGAGGTCCTTCGGGAACTGCACGTTCCAGCTCCGATCGTAGCCGCTCGAGACCACGCGGACGCGCACCTGCGAGCCCTCCTTGACGCACTCGACCACCACGCCGTCGGTCACGTCGACGGTGGTCTCGACCTCGCCGGGCGGCGCGGCCGCCACGGGCTTCGGCGTCGCGATGGTCTTGGCCGCCATGACCTCGCCCGCCTGCGCGGCCTTGATCGCGGCCTCGCTCGCGTCGAGCGACGCGAGGGTGCCGTCGCTCGTGACGAGGTAGAGCCGGCCGCCGAAGAGCTGCATCGACAGCGCCGAGCCGCAGCCCGTGGCGAGCTTCCAGAGGCGATTCCCCTCCTCGTCGAAGCAGTACACCGAGGAGCAGTTGTCGGCCGCGAACACGTATTTTCCGTCCTCCGCCGCGGCGCACGAGAACACCGTCGCGTCGCACGAGTAGGTCTTGTCGCCCTCGCCGCGCTTCGTGAAGCGGTGCACCTTGTTGCGGTTCGTGGCGGCGAACACGCAGGACTCTTCCTGCCAGCCGAAGAGCACCGCGCCGTCGGTGTTGCGCGACCAGAGCTCGCGACCGTCTTCCCAGTCGTACATGGTCACGCCCGCGGAGTGGCCGTGGTACACGCCGAGCTCGTCGCAGCGGATCATCCACCCGCCCGAGCCGGCGGACTTCTTCCGCCACTGCGACTCGTCCTCGTGGTTGACGATGACGACGTTGCCGCCCGCGTCGGAGACGCCGAGCACGCCGTCTTTGATGTCGAGCCAGAAGATGTCGACGTCGTCGGCGATCTCGTAGGCCACGCGCGGCACCTTGCTGCCGAGGTCGTAGACCTTGCCGTCGTCGCAGCCGGCGTAGAGCCAGTCGTCGTCGGCCACGATGCACTTCACGCCGTCCGGGAGCTTGAACTGGCCGAGCACGTTCCCCTCGTGGTCGAGAGAGAAGATGGCGCCCGACTGGTTGCCGACCCACACCCGCGCCTCGTCGACGAACACGCCGAAGGCGCCCTCCTTGCCCGAGGAGAACTTCCACACGATCGGCGCCTGCTTGGTCGAGCGGCTCGGCTTCTGGCTCGTCGTCTCCCGGCGCGTGACGGTGCGCTTCGCGCGGCCACCCATCACCGCGGGCGCGTAGCCCTTCTTCGTCTTCTCGGCGATCTTCTTCGCGGCCTCCGCGCGAGCCTTCTCGGGCGAGGCGCACTCGGAGACCTTGGTCTGGCCGGCGTCGCCGATGCGCCCGTAGCGAATCGTGAGGGTCTTGCCGTCGACGACGACCTCGTAGAACTTGTGAGAGCCGGCGTCTTCGGAGAGCTCGAGGTACGTGCGCTCGCTCATGGCCCAGAAGGTTACGCGCACGGGCGCCGCGGGCGGGAGCGAAAAGTCAGTCGTCGAGGGCCTCCTCGTAGCCGTCGTCCAGGCGCTCGCGCAGCCGGGCCTCCGCGTCGCGCCACGCGGCCGCGCTGTGAGGGAACGTGGTCGCGACGACCTCGAGGGCTCCGTTCGGCAGGAGGCGGCGCACGCGGTGCGACGCGCCGTCGAGGGCGATCTCCCACGAGACGCCGTCGCGCACGAGCCGCCGGAACCGCAGCGTGGGGACGTCGGCGATCGCTGCACTCTGCACGGAGCGCGCGGGCGCGCGCGGAGCGGAGGCCTCGGGCGCTTCGGGGAACGCGACGTCGTCGCGGATGCCCACGTAGCTGGGGAAGCGGGGCACACCGTCGTTGGAGAGCTCTTGGTAGCGGTAGGTCACGACGCTGCCGATCGGCGGCGGGTTCCGGCGCTCGTCGTCGGAGAGGCCCGTGCCCACGGAGAAGCGGGTGCCGTTCGGCATCGCGCACTCGAGCGCGCCGAGGCGCCCTTTGTGCTTGCCTGCGCCCGGCAGGTGCCCCACCACGCGCGCCTCCGCGTCCCGGAAGCTCTTCACCTTGAGCAGGGTGTGGGAGCGCCCGACCTCGTAGAGAGAGCCCGGCCGCCGCATCATGAGCCCCTCCCCGCCCAGCGCCTCGACGCGGGCGAGCTCGGCGCGGAGCGCGTCGAGGCTCTCGCACTCGGCGTGGGCGTGCGCCTCGACGTGGGGCGCGCCGAGCTCGGCGACCAGCCTCGCGAGCTCGGCGTAGCGCTGCTCGAAGGGCGCGCGCATCGAGGGCAGGTCGAACACGAGATACCGAATCTCGCGCCAGGCCTCGCCGCGGTCCTGCCGGCGGACGGTGCTCACGGTCCGCTGGAACTGCCTGCGGCCGCCCCAGAGCTCGCCGTCGAGCGGGGTCTTCGGCAAGCGCTCGGTGAACCACGCGGGCGCGAAGAACTCGTTGCCGAGGCGTGAGAGGAAGCGCTCGCCGTCCCAGTAGGCGCGCACGCCGTCGAGCTTCTCGCTCATCCACCAGCCGGTGAGATCCTGGTTGGTGTCCCAGGGGTTGGCGAGGAGCAGCGGCGGGCCTTCGGTTTCGTCGGGTTTATCGTCGGATTTGCTGCTGGAACTATCGGCGGCGGTGGGCGCGGCGCCGGCGCGGGGCGGGCGCGGCGGCGGCGGGGCGGCGGCGCCCACGCGGGCCAGC
>CAZHGG010000900.1:0-3077 GCA_964531755.1 uncultured Polyangiaceae bacterium | reverse complement strand
GTCGCGGACGTCGTGGCGGTCGCGAGGCTCGGGGTCGCGGGTTCGAAGCTCAGCGTGTGGTCGGTGGTCGCGCGCGGCGTGGTGAGCATGAGGTAGAGCCGCAGCGACTCGCGGTAGTAGGTGACCTCGTCGCCGTTGGGGCGCGTCTCGGGCCGCGCGTAGCGGGTGCCGAAGTTGGTGAGCTCGCGGTAGGTGCGCTCGACCACGCGCTGCGACGCCTCGCGGTAGATGAGGGCGGCGTAGGCCGTGGCGGTGCGGACCTGCACCTCGTCGCCGACGTACATCCCCATGCGCATGTGGAGCGGCGGGCCGTTGAGCTCGTAGAGGCGAATCTGGTCGACGCTGGCGCGGAGCACGTCGAGCTTCGTGAGGGCCACCGGGGGCTGCGCGCGGACGCACTCGTTGAGCGCGGCGCGGAAGTCCTCGAGGACCTTGATGTTCTCCCCGTAGGCGTGGAGGCCGAGGACCGGGAGGACGAGGGCGAAGCCGAGGAGCGGCGCGGCGATGGCGAGGGCCCGGTGGACGCGGCGGAGGAGCTCGGAGGCGCTCGGGCGCGCGTGCTCCCGGTCGGGCAGGAGGATGTTGCGGAGGAGGTCGCGGAGGAAGAAGCCGCGCTCGCCCGTCGGGGCCGCGGCGTAGGGCATCTCGGCGCCCTGCACGAGCACGGCCTCCGCGGCGCTGACGAAGAACACCCCGCGGGCCGACACCTGGTCCATGAAGCGGTTGCGCGCGAAGAGGCGCCCGATCACCGCCACCAGCGCGGGCCGGAGCCCCGTGAACCACTGGGGGAACATGTACATCGACGACCGCGCCTCGGTGTGGGTGCGGCCGAGCACGCGGCGGTACATCCGGTGCGAGAGGTCGGCCGCGAGCTCGTCGAAGCGCCGCGTCGCGAGGGCCACCGGGTCGTCCTTCGCGCGCAGCGGGAGCGTGAAGCCGAGCACCTGCCCGCGGTCGGCCGACCCCCGCTGGTCGGAGAAGAACTCCATGAAGCCCGGCAGCGTGTCGCAGCGCGTGACGGCGAGGTACACCGGCACGTCGACGCCGAGGAAGCCGAGCGCCTCGTCGACGCGCTCGCGCAGCGTCTTGCCGACCTGGTCGAGGTCGTCGGGGCGCGCCTGCATCCGCGTGTCGGCGGCGACCCCCACCACGAGCCCGTGGAGCGTCTGGCCCGGCCGCGTCTCCCCGAGCTCGCGCAGCAGCGCCAGCCACTCGGCGTAGGCGGGGCCCCCCGTCATGTAGTCGCCGCAGGTGTCGACGAAGGCCATGTTGGGCGTGAGCCAGAAGCGGCACCCGCGGCTCCCCCGCGCCCCCGCGGCCGGCGTCGTGTAGCCGAACTCCAGGCCCGTCGCGCCGAGCATCGCGCTCTTGCCCGCCTGGGCGGGGCCGATCACCATGTACCAGGGGAGCGCCTCCACCGCGCGCCGCGGCGCCTGGCCGGGCAGCGCCCCGGTGAGCTTCGCCACGGCGTCGCGGATGTCCTCGCGCATCGTGGTGATGCCGAGCTGCTGGTCGGGGTTGGCGGCCCGCATGCGCTCGGAGAGGGCCGTGGTGAGCGCCCGCTTGCGCGCGTCGGCGTTGCCCGCGGCCGTCCTGCGGTCGTAGGAGATCGTGCCCGCGACGACGCCCGCGGTGAGCAGCACCGGCAGCGCGAAGACCCAGGCGTCCACCGGCAGGATCGCCACCGGCACCCACACCACCGCCAGGATCGTCGCCGCAATCAGCCAGGTCGCTCGCATCGCTCGCTGCGGCAGTGTACCAACACCCGCCGCGCAACCGGCGGGAAATCCCTGGCGGCCGACAGGTTTTTCGTTTGCCCGGGGCGCGGCGGCGGATCTATAGGCTCGCGGCGCCATGAAGAAGCTCTCACTCACCGGGAAATACACGCTCATCACGGGGGCCTCGTCGGGCCTCGGGCTCGAGATGGCGCGCATCGTCGCCCGCGACCACAAGGGCCACCTCGTCCTCGTCGCGCGCCGGAAGGACCGCCTCGACGCCCTCGCCGACGAGCTCCGCGCCGCCCACGGCGTCGACGTGGTCACCCTCCAGGCGGACATGACGCGCCACGACGACGTGGTCCGCACCTTCGAGGCGTCGACCGAGGGCCGGTCGATCCACGCGGCGGTGCTCAACGCCGGGGTGTCGTACTTCGGCCCGGGGCTCGAGCTCGCCTACGAGGACTTCGAAAAGATGCTCGCCACCAACGTCACGAGCGTCGTGTACCTCACGCAGCGCTTCCTCGCGCACCAGATCGGGCGGGCGGAGGGCGGCGCGACGATGATCGTGTCGAGCGTCGCGGGCACCGTGCCCACCACGTACCAGGCCGCCTACTGCGGGACGAAGGCCTTCCTCAACAACTACGGCCTCGCGCTCGGCGAGGAGGTGTCGGAACGGGGCGTGTCGCTCACGGTGTTCGTCCCCGGCGGCCTCGCGACGGAGATGGGGGAGAAGAGCGGGACGGGGCGGAAGTTCAAGAAGGGCGACGTGGGGATGATGGACGCCGACGTGTGCGCGAAGAAGGCCCTCGACGGCTTCGTCGCGCGCCGGAGGTTCGTCATCCCCGGCGCCCTCAACCAGGTGAACGACCTCCTCCTGCGCTTCACGCCGCGCACGATGGCCTCCGCCACCACGAAGCGCATCTACGCCGGCGCGCTGCCGAAGCCGTAGCTCACACCACCAGGGTCACGCGCTCCTCGGGCGCGCCCACGTCCTCGTCGCGCGGGAGCTCCCCGCGCTCGGCGGCCCGCAGGAGCCGCCAGATGTGCCGCCCGAGCACGTCGACCTCGCTCGACGCAAACTGCTCCCCGCCGAAGCGCCGCACCGTCTCGGTCTGGGCCCGGAGGATCGCCGCGTCCTGCGCGAAGATCCGCAGGGCGATGGGCGTGAGGGCGCGCTTCACGAGGGCAGCGGGGACGCGGAGCCGGAAGCTCACGGCGGCGTAGATCCGCGTTTCGAAGTCGCTCACGGGCGTCATCGCGCTCGCGACGAGGAGGTGGTTCTCGTCGCCGATGCGGTACTCCACCTCGGCGATGGAGGGCAGGAGGAAGCGGTCGAAGTGCGACACCATCCCCCCCGAC
>CAZHGG010000899.1:0-3077 GCA_964531755.1 uncultured Polyangiaceae bacterium | reverse complement strand
AGCGCCTCGTCGCCCGCCGCCAAGCGCGTCGACGCGAGCGCCCCGCGGCTCGCCGCCGCGGAGAAGACGAAGCTGCTCGCGGAGCTCCAGGCGGGCCGGCGCCTCGCGAAGGCGGAGAAGTGGGCCGAGGCGCGGGCGGCGCTCGAGCGGGCGCTCGCGCTCGACCCGGGCAACGCGACGGTGCTCTCCGAGCTCTCGTGGGTCGACATCGGCGCGGCGGACTGGGCCGCGTGCGTGGAGCACGCGACGCTCGCGGTGAAGAACGCCGGCGACGCGCGCCTCCGCGCGCAGGCGCTCTACAACCTCGGGCGCGGCTACGAGGGCAAGGGCGAGCCGATGGAGGCCGTGGTGCGCTACCGGGCGTCGCTCGCCAAGCGCCCGAACGCGGTCGTGCAGAAGCGCCTCGACGACCTGCTCGCGCAGGTGAAGCGCGACATGGTGCCGAAGCCTCCGCAGCGGCCGCAGCCCGTGTACTGCGCCCGCCGCTTCGCCGAGGAGCTGGCGCTCTTCCAGTGCCTCGAGCGCGTGAGCGACGACGCGTTCAGCGTGGGCCCGCTGGTCGCCGCGAACGAGCCGGTGGTGGGGCTCGTGCCGCCGTTCCGGGTGGTGCGCTTCGGCAACGACGGCCCGGGGCTGGGCGTCTACATGCTCGTGCGCAAGACCTCTGGCGAGGCCCTCGAGCCGGTCGCCGAGCTCGCGCGCGTGTGGAACCCAGGCGCCTTCGGAATACATGAGGAATACACGTACACGAGCTCGAAGGAGACCGTGCTCGGCAAGCGCCACGTGGTGGAGGTGCACGGCCGGCGCGAGCACGGCGACGCCGACTACGCGGGGCTCCTGGTGGCCACCGAGACGACCGAGCAGGTCACGGTGTGCGCGTACGAGGGCGACGAGCCCATGAGCTGCGTCGGCCCCCTCGCGCTCTCCGCGACCGAGGCCGTCGCCTACCCGCAGGACCCGAAGGGCCTCGGCCCCGAGGATCTCGCGCTCCTCGCGGGGCTCCGCAAGGAGCGCCCCCCCTCCACGGTGACCGCGCGCGCCGACCTCGCGGTCACGGCGGAGGGCGTCACCGTGACCCTCGCCAGCGGCCCGAAGGAGCTCTTGCCGTCGCTGGGAGCGCACCCGTTCCGCTGAGACGTCGCCCGCTTGGCCGTCGGGCCGCGGCGTGACTAGGATGATGGGCAGAATGGCCCGTCCGCTCAAGGTCGACGAAGCGCTCCCTCCGGGGACCCGATTCGACGGGAAGTGGCTGCTCGAGCGGCTCCTCGGCTCGGGGTCGACGGCGCACGTGTACGCGGCCAAGCACATCTACGGGTTCGACGCGGCGCTCAAGATCATGCACCCGTCGCTCGTCACCTCCCGCACGCGCGCCAAGCGCTTCCTGGAGCAGGGGTACCTCTCGAACCAGGTGGCCCACCCCGCGATGGTGCGCATCTACGACGACGGCGTGTCCGACAGCGGCCCCTACCTCGTGATGGACCGCGTCGACGGCGAGACCCTCGAGGCCAAGCTGCAGGCGCTGCCCAAGGGCGAGCCGCTCCCCGCGGCGGAGGCGCTGCGCATCGGGCGCGATCTCTTGGCGTTCGTCGTCGCGATCCACGCCGGCAACCTCACCCACCGCAGCCTGAACCCCACCGAGATCCTCGTGGCGCGGAACGGGCAGCTCCGCGTGATCGACTTCGACTCGGGCCAGGGGCGCGACGCGTTCACCGAGAAGAACCTGAGCCTCGCGCCGCCGGCGTCGCGCTCGCCCACCTACTTCCCGCCCGAGCTCGCCGCGGCCTCGGCGGTCGACGGCCAGGCCGACATGTGGGCGTGCGGGGCGGTGCTCTACCGCATGCTCGCCGGGCGCCCTCCGTTCGTCGCGACGCCTCACGCCGAGGGCTCGGCGTATTTCAACACCGAGCGCGTCGGCCCCCCGCTCACCGAGGTGCGCCCCGACCTGCCCCCGGCCCTCACGGCCTCCATCGAGCGCGCGCTCCTCCCCGACCCCGCGATGCGCTTCTCGAGCGCCGAGGCGCTCCTCGCCGCGATCGTGCGCTCCAGCCCGCGCTGAGGCACGCCCGTTGCACCGGCTGGAGCGTGCCATCCACTGAAGCGCCCGCGCCGCGCGAGGCCCCGCCGCGCGTGCACCGCTTGCGCGCGCCCTGCACGCTCTGCACGCTCGGAGCGCTCTCGTCGGGCTGGATCGCGGCGGCGCTGGTCGTCGCGTCGTGCTCGACGCCCGCGACGCCCCCCCCGGACGCGGCGCAGCCCACGCCGACCGAGGCGGCCGCGCAAGACGCGGCGCCGGCCTCGCTCCAGCCCACGGCGTGGGACGAGGGCCTGCGGCTCCCGGTGCTCGAGGACCTGGACCCCGCGCCGGACGTGGTCGAGGTGCGCCTCGAGGCGAAGGTCGCGCCCATCACGGTCGGCGGGCAGACCGTGTCCATGTGGACCTACGAGGGCGCGCTCCCCGGCCCCGTGCTCCGCGCGAAGCGTGGCGATCGGGTCGTCGTGCACTTCAAGAACTCGCTGCCGTCGCCCACGACGATCCATTGGCACGGCCTCCGCGTGCCGAACGCCATGGACGGCGTGCCGGAGGTCACCCAGGCGCCCATCCCGCCGGGCGGCACGTTCGACTATGAGCTCCGCGTGCCCGACGCCGGCACGTTCTGGTACCACCCGCACGTCGCGTCCGGCGCGCAGGTCGGCTACGGCCTGTACGGCGCGGTCGTGGTCGCGGAGTCCGAGCCCTCGCGCGTGGTGCCCGCCTCCGACGAGCTCACGCTCGTGCTCAGCGACGTGAGCCTCACGGACGCGGGCGCCCTCGAGACCCCCGACGCGACGGGCGGCCTGGGCGACTATTTCGGCCGCGAGGGGCGCCCGCTCGTGAACGGGAGGGTGCGCGCCTCCCTCAAGGCGAGGCCCGGGCTGCCGCAGCGATGGCGGGTGGTGAACGCGTCTCGCGCACGCTACGCGGCGCTCGAGCTGCCGGGGTTCGACGTCTACCGCCTCGGGGGCGACGTGGGGCTCGCCGAGGCCGCGCGGCGCCTGCCGTTCGGGATCGCGACCGTGGTGCCGGGCGAGCGCGTCGA
>CAZHGG010000898.1:2136-3088 GCA_964531755.1 uncultured Polyangiaceae bacterium | reverse complement strand
CGAGCCCGAGGCGCCGCTTGGGCTTGGCGGGCGGCGAAGGATCAGAGGGCTGCATGGGCGAGCTCCATCATCGAGCGGGCTGTGAGGAAGAGGGCGCGGGAGGGTAGGGCGGTACGGCTCCCGAAGCGGTCGAGGAAGTGGCGCACCTGCCTCGCCGAGAACGCGAGGTTCGCGCGCGCCTCGCCCTCGCGGTGGAGGGCGAGCACGGCCTCCGCGCGCGCGCGGGGGAGGAGGTGGCGGACGCCCTCGAGCGTGTAGGATACATGCTTGAGCTCGTCGGCGTACACCGAGGCCACGACCTTCGCGACGTGCGGGCGTCCGGCGCGGTGCGACGCCTCGAGGTGCAGCTCCAGCGAGCGCGCGACGCGCGACTCCAGGAAATACGCGTGCGCCAAGAAGTGCGCGACCCGCTCGGCGCGCCCGTCGGGCGAGTCGAGTTGCCCTGTGGCGAGGTCCACCGGGGTCTCGCTGCGGATGACGCAGTTGAAGACGTCGGCGCCCGTGAAGGTCTCGGTCTCTTGGCCGAGCTTCGCGATGGCGTGGTCGTAGAGGGCCACGTGGCGGGCCTCGTCGGCGCGGTGGGCGCGCAGGCGCTGGCGGAGGTCGGGGTCGTCGGCCGCGTCGGTGGGGAAGTAGTCGTCGACGGTCTGCGGGTGAAACTCGCCCGCGCGGTAGAGGCTGAGCACCCACGCGTGGGTGTCGGGGCTCGACGCCAGCTCGTCGTGCCACACCTGCTTCAGCGCCGAGAAGAGGGACATCAGTGCCTCGAGCACATGAACAGCACGAGGCCGAACACCACCAGCGCGCCGAGCACGACGACGGCGAGGACGATGCCCAGCACGATGAGCACGATGAGGAACGCGCTCATGCCGGCGCTCCGCAGGGGGGGCGGCGGAGGCGGCGGAGGCGGGATGTCCTGCGGTTGGTTCATGGCAAGCCCTCGCCTTCGGCT
>CAZHGG010000898.1:0-2036 GCA_964531755.1 uncultured Polyangiaceae bacterium | reverse complement strand
CGGCCTCGCCATCGACTTTCGTTCGCCCCTTCGGGCCTCACCTGCAAGTTCATGGCAAGCCCTCGCCTTCGGCTCGGCCTCGCCATCGACTTTCGTTCGCCCCTTCGGGCCTCACCTGCAAGTTCATGGGGGCTTGCCTCGCGCCACGCGAGAGTACCAGGTGAACGAGGCGGCGCCGCAAGCGATGAGCGCGAGCGCGAAGACTTGGTAGGCCGAGTGCGTCGAGTGGCCGCCGTCGAGCCGCCGCGTGTCGCGCAGCGCCTCCAGGAACAGGCGAAACGCGCCATAGGCGACGATGTAGAGCGCGAACAACCGCCCGCGGAGCAGGCCCCGCCGGTAGAGGCCGACGAGCACGGCGAGGGCGACCACCTGGAAGCCGAGCTCCCAGACTTGCGCGGGGAAGCGGGCGATCCCGTCGGAGTAGGTGAGGGTGAAGCCGCCGTCGCGCGGCAGGCCCCGGCAGCAGCCCGCGAACACGCAGCCCACGCGCCCGATCGCCACCGACAGCGGGAGCTTGGCGGCGAACGCGTCGTTCGGCAGCTCGGTGTAGCGGAGCGCGAGCTTGCCCACCTCGGCGAACACGAGGCCGCCGAGCAGCCCGCCCGTGATCGAGCGGCCCGAGAAGACGACCTCGCTCAGTGAGACGTGCGCTCGGGGCCAGTCGAGATCGCCCACGAGGAAGGACACCTTGGCGCCGAGGATGGCGCCGATGAGCGTGAGCACCTGGAGCACGGCGTACTTGAGCCGGCTCTCGGGCGGGATGGCGCGCTTGGCCGAGGGCATCGCGACCGCGACGGCGAGGCCGAGGAGTACACATGCAGTATACACCCACTGGAGACGCCGCTCATCGATGTGCACCCGGAGGCCATAGCAAACGGGCGGCGTCGGCGCGACGGCGCTCAGCCGCCCCGGGCGGCGCGGAGCGCGCGCCGGAGCGGGTAGGCGAGCTGCCCCGCGAGGCCCTCGGGCACGTCGCCCTCGGGCACGCCGAAGGTGGTGGGCGGCGTCGTGGGGAGCGAGAAGGTGCCGAACGCGACGTCGAACACGGAGAGCACGCCGCCGAAGTTGGCGGGCGGCTCGTCCCTCGCGTGGTGGCGCCTGTGGAAGCGCGGCGACGCGAGGACGTACCCGAGCGGCCCGAACGACCAGGGCACCGCGGCGTGGAGGAGGAGCGTGTGGAGCAGGATGAGCGGCCCGAGCACCTCGAACACCTCGAACGAGAAGCCGAGCAGCACCACGGGGAGCTGGGAGAGGAGCGTGTCGAGGATCTCGTCGAGCGGGTGGAGGCGCGCCGCCGAGAGCGCGCGGAGCTCGGTGGGCGCGTGGTGGACGGCGTGGAGCGTCCACAGGCCCCGCGTGTGGCGCAGCCGGTGGCTGCCGTACGCGAAGAGCTCCAAGACCACGAGCGCGAGCGGCGCCTGGGCGACGAGCGGCAGGCGCGCGAACGGCATTGCCGCCTGGATGCGGTCGAAGAGCGCGTACGGCTCGCGCTCGAGCCCGCACGCGAGCACGAGCAGGGCGAGCACGCCGAACACGAGCAGGCGCGCGAGCACGCCCGTGAAGAGCGGCGTGAGGAGCCAGTACGCGAGGTCGACCCGCACCTCGCGCGCGGGGCGCGGCGCGGCGTGCGCGCGCCGCTCGAGCAGGCCGAAGAGCGGACCGAGCACGGCCAGCCCGCCGTAGATCATCAGGTACTCGGCCGCCGGCCCGGGCATGGGCGCATGATGCCCGAATTTTCTGGGTGTCGCTGTAAGGCCGCCGCCCCGGCGCCGTTCGGGAGCCATGAACCTGGAAGTGAGCCCCGAAGGCGCGAACGAACGACGATGGCGAGCCCGAGCCGAAGGGGAGGTGTCGCCATGAACCGCGCACCCCACCAGCCCGCGTGTCGACGCCTGCTCTCGTCGGCCGCCGCCCTCCTCCTGCTGACGAGCACGGTCGCCTGCGCCGCCCAGTCGCGTGCGCCCGACGCGCCCGCCGGGTACGCCGCGTCGGCGGGTCCGGCGCCGGCCGCCAAGGTCGCCGATGCCCCGGCGGCC
>CAZHGG010000897.1:0-3090 GCA_964531755.1 uncultured Polyangiaceae bacterium | reverse complement strand
TCCCCCGTCGTCGACGCGGACGGGCTACTCACCCTATGAGCAGGCCACGATCGCCGACACGCTGAAGCGCACGGGCTTCGTGGCCGAGCCCCGCCCCGACGGCAAGGTGATCGAGTCGATCGAGATCGTGCGCCTCGAGGTGATCGAGCCGCGCGATCCGGCGCCCGCGTTCTTGAACGCGCTCCACACCACGTCCAAGGACTACGTCATCCGGCGCGAGCTGCTCCAGCGCCCCGGCGAGCCGTACGCGACGGTCATCGCCGACGAGACCGAGCGCAACATGCGGCGGCTCTTCCAGATCTCGCTCGTCGTGGTGCTCGCGGTGAAGGGGAGCGACGACGGCCACGTGCGCGTGCTCGTCATCACGAAAGACGTGTGGAGCCTGCGCCTCAGCTACGATCTCGCGCTCACCTCGGGCGGCCTCGAGACCTTCACGGTGGTGCCCCAAGAGACGAACCTCTTCGGCCTCCACCACACGGCGCGCACGCAGTTCACGTACAAGCCCGAGAGCCTCACGTTCGGCCTCGGCTACAAGGTGCCGCGCGTGCGGACCACCTGGGTCGGCGCGTCGGCCGACCTCGGCGTGACCGTCAACCGGCGCTCCGGCGATCCCGAGGGCTACGTGGCGAAGGCCTCCGTCGCGCAGCCGCTCTACTCGACGCGCGCGCCGTGGGCGTGGGGCGCGGGCGTCGACGCGAGCCAGGGCGTCGTGCGGCGCTACTCGCAGGCGAAGCTCTTCGTCGACCCCAAGACCGGCGTGCCGTTCGAGTACAACGCGCGCAGCGTGGGCGGCACCGCGAGCGCGACGCGGAGCTTCGGGTGGCGGCAGAAGCTCGACGTGTCGTTCGGCTACGGCCTGACGGTCGCGAAGAACGAGGTCGACCCGCAGCGGCTCGCCGCGTACGGCCGCCCTATCGACCCAGTCAAGCTCGCCGCCTTCGAGCGCGCGAACCTGCCCATCGCGGAGACGCGCTCCGGCCCGTTCGTGCAGGGGCACGCGTACACGACGAACTTCCTCACGGTGACCGACTTTCGAACGCTCGGCCTCCAGGAGGACTACCGCCTCGGGCACGACGTGTACGTGCACCTCTACCCAGTGGTGCAGGGCCTCGGCTCGACGCGGGATCTGCTCGGCGCGTATTTGGCTGCACAGTACACGTGGGCGCTCGGCGACGGCCTCGTGCGCACGTCCGTGGAGTCGACGACCGAGCTGCAGCTGAGCGGCGACACGCGCCTCTCCGACGCGTCGATCGAGGGCGGCCTGCACGTGGTGACCCCGCGGCTCGGGTTCGGGCGGCTCGTCTTCAGCGCGGCGGCGGCGAACCGCTACGAGAACTACCTGAACCGCCAGTCGTTCCTGGGCGGCGACGGGCGCCTCCGCGGGTACCCGAGCAGCTTCTTCAACGGGAAGGACTTCGTCGTGGGCAACCTCGAGTACCGCTCGCGGGCGCTCGAGATCCTCTCGGTGCTCGTCGGCGGGGTGCTCTTCTACGACGTGGGCGACACCATGACCGGCTTCGACCGCCTGCGACCGAAGCAGTCGCTCGGCGGCGGCCTGCGCTTCTTGTTCCCGCAGCTGAACCGCGCCGTGTTCCGCACCGATCTTGGCTTCCCGATGGACCGGGGGCCCTTCACCCCAGGCGGAAAGCCCGTGGATCCCGTCAACTTCTACTTCGCGTTCGAGCAGGCCTTCGGCTTCGGGGGCGTCGGCCCCTAGCGAGCGGCGGCGGGCGACGGCCACGGGGCGGCCGCGGCCTCGCGGAGGGGTCGCGGCGGGCCCGAGGAGTGCTAGCCTCTTGACGCCGTGCCCCTCTCCTTCGACGAAGCCCAGCGCTCCCCGGTGAGCTCCGGCGACATCATCGCCGGCAAGTACCGGGTCGATCGTGTCCTCGGGGCCGGCGGCATGGGCGTGGTCGTCGCGGCGACGCACACCGAGCTTGGCCAGCGGGTGGCGCTGAAGTTCGTGCTCCCGCACATGCTGGGCGGCCAGTCGGTCGAGCGCTTCTTCCGCGAGGCGCGCTCCACCGCCCGGCTCACGAGCGAGCACATCACCCGCGTCCACGACGTGGGGCGGCTCGAGAGCGGCGCGCCGTACATCGTGATGGAGCTGCTGGAGGGCACCGATCTCTCGGTGCTCCGCAAGCGCTCGCCCACCCCGATCCCCGTCCCCGACGCCGTCGAGTTCGTGCTCCAGGCCTGCGAGGGGCTCGTGGAGGCGCACGCCGCCGGCATCGTCCACCGCGACCTCAAGCCGCAGAACCTCTTCGTCGCGCGAAAGATGAACGGGGCGCCGCTGGTCAAGATCCTTGACTTTGGCATCTCCAAGGCCACCGGCGCTGCGGCCGTGGGGCAGATGAACCTCACCGACTCGGCCACGGTGCTCGGCTCGCCGCTCTACATGTCGCCCGAGCAGATGCGCTCCGCGCGCAGCGTGGACGCCCGGAGCGACATCTGGGCGCTGGGGGTCATCCTCTACGAGCTGCTCGCCGGCAAGGTGCCGTTCGACGGCGAGACCGTCACCGAGCTCTGCCTGAAGGTGGTGATCGAGAAGGAGAGCCCGCTCGCCGACCACCGGCCGGAGCTGCCGCCCGGGCTGACCGAAATCGTCCACCGCTGCCTCGCGAAGGATCCGAACGACCGCTACCCGAGCGTCGCCGCCCTCGCGGACGCGCTCGATCCGTTCTCTCGCAGCGCCGAGAAGGGCGCGCCACACCGGTCGTGGCGCTCGTTCTCCGACACCGCCGACGCCTCGGGACCTTCGGAGCTCAGCACCGCGCGGGACGCGGTGGTCGCGCTGGCCGACTCGGGGGGGAGCGCGGGCCCCACCTCCCTGCGCGCAGACGACAAGAGCAGCACGCAGAGCACGTGGGGCCACACGCAGGGCGGCAGCCGGCGGCGCACGCGAACGTTCTTGGGAGCCTTCGGTGGCGTGGTCGCGGCGGGGCTCCTCCTGCTCGCGGGAGTGCGCCTCGGCGGGCGCACGGCGCCCACGATCGCGCCGACCCCGGCGTCCCAGCCGACGTTGGCGGCGGCGCCGCTCGGCCAAGGCGGCCCGACCGGCCCCACGACCCAGGCCGGCTCGACCGGCGC
>CAZHGG010000896.1:0-3097 GCA_964531755.1 uncultured Polyangiaceae bacterium | reverse complement strand
TGATGGACTATCCGGGCGACCAGGTCCAAGACTTCTTCATCATTGGCAAATACGATCGGGCGGCCGTGCGCTTCGGCTACGGCGGCACCGTCGACGTGTGGAGCCAGCCGGGGGTCACGGTCACCGCGGGCTCGGCGCTCGCGAAGCGCGACGCCTACCGCCGCACCGCCTTCGCGACCTCGCCCGGCCTCTTCGGGGTGATCGCCTTCCCCGAGCCGAACAACGCCAATTACCGCTATATCCACTACAGCGAGTACGCGAAGGAGTTCGGTCTCCTCGGTGAGTGCACGCCGAGCCCGAGCGCGCCGCTCGGGGCCACCTGCACCGGCGCCCCGCTCGATGTCGTCGACTACCGCGACATGAGCGATTTCGTCACCGATCCCAACTACCCCGACTTCACCCGGGTCGACCGGGTGACCGACGCGAGCGGGCGGGTGCGCCGCGGGTACATGTTCTCGTCGGACGAGTACTCCGACTCGGGCAACGTGCCGTCGTTCTCCTACGACTCGGGCGCCGACGCGTACGAGCAGGTGCGCTTCCTCGAGCAAGGCTACGAGAACCGGTACATCCTCGACGGCTTCCGTCGCAACCGCGTCACCTTCAACTCGTGGGACGTGGTGGCGCGCACGCAGTCGCACTACCTCGACGCCATCCAGAACATCGCGAAGACCTTCGGCTTCGCGATGGTGCTCGAGACCACCGACCCCACGAACCCCGACAAGACGCTCCTCGAGGACGGCAACTACGGGCCGCTGTCGCTGGCCTCGACCATGGCGTTCGATCTGTTCACGCGCACCCTCATGCGGCCGGAGCCGGGTTCGTACTGCTCGACCGGCGCCGACGACTGCTACGCGGTCGCGCCGTACGGGGTCCGCAAGGACATCTTCATGGCCGACGCCTCGCCCACGAAGGACACCCAGTATCCGTTCGCGCTGCCCCTCGGGCAGGGGCGCTACGTGCACAACGACTTCGACTACGGGCAGGGGTATTGGTGGTCCGACTACCAGACCCAGGTGGGCTCGTTCTACGACAAGACCTGGGCGCTCTATTACCTCTCCGAGGCGTTCGACACTTTCATCTCGAACTCCAAAGAAGACTTCGTCGACGGCCGCTACAAGAACGTGAACTTCGCCACGCTCTACCCCTCGCAGGTGCAGCGCCTCATGGGGGCGGTGCTCACCGGCGACGTGGAGGGGATGGCCCCGTGGGTCGACGGCTCGGGCACGCTGGCGTACCCGCCGTGGCGCAACCTCGGCTCCCTGGGCACGCGGCCGGCCTCCGCCAAGATCGTGGACCCCACGTTCGGGTGGAGCCAGCAGCTCTACGCGATGGTGTGGGGCACCATGCTCTTCCCGACGAGCTGGTCGCAGGCCTTCCTCGACGACTCGCGCATCGTCTCTCGCGCGGGCGAGACCGTGACCTGGCCGGTCGGCGAGACCTACACGTTCACGGACCCCGCCACGGGGCTCACGTACCGGGCGCACAGCACGGGCGTCGAGCGGGACTTCGAGCTCGACCATCAAAAGAGCATCGGCGCTCGTATGTTGGAGTGGGCGAACCACCTCGTGACGTTCGCGTACCTCGTCGAGCGCGGCCCGGGCGGCGTGGTCCGCCTGAACGCCGACGGCACCCCGAAGCTGCTGCTCGCCGGCGGCAAGCCGCAGCTCGACCCCGAGAACCCCGGGGCCGACGCGACGCTGAAGCGCTACGTGACCAACATCGAGGTCATGCGCCAGCTCACCTCGACCTACGTCATGCCGCTCGAGTCGAGCCTGCCGGATCCCTGACAGGTGCCCGCGGGGTTCAGCCCGGGCCATCCAGCGCGCGCGCGAGCGCCTCGAGGTCGAGGCGCTGCAGGACGCTCTTTTGGATGGGTCGCTTGGCGTCCCAGAACACGCGCGCGCTCACGAAGTCGGCGGCGAGCGGCGAGCCGAGGGCGTCGCGCGCGCGCGTGGCCTCGGCCTCGTCGTCGAAGGGGAGGTAGTAGCAGGTGTCGTCGAGCATCACCGGGGCGGCGTCGGCGCCGCGCGGCCCGAGCAGCGACACGAGCAAGCGCTTGTGCAGGCCCGAGACGGCGACCTTCCACGGGGCGAACGCGTACGGGCCCACGCCGAAGATCGCGAACGGCGGGCGCCCCGCGTAGATCGCGCTCCGTCGGGCGTCGAGGCGCGCGCGGTGGGCGCACAGGTACGTCCACGCGCGCGGCGCGGCGTGGCGGAGGCGCGCGGTGTCGTCGCCGAGCGCCCGCTGCGGCACGAGCACGGCGCGCTCCGGGCCGGGTCGCGCGAGATCGGCGCCCTTCCGCAGAGGGAACAGCACGCTCGGCTCCACGTCGACGACCTCACCGAGACCGTTCTCCCAGCCTCGCGGGCCGCGCGTGAGCTCCATCACCGCGGCGCAGTCGTGCTTCAGACCCGAGCGCCACTCGGGCGCGGACGCCCCCTCGAGGTGGAGGGTGCCTCGGAGTCGGCGGGTGTCGGGCACGAGCGCGCCGCCGTGGAGCCCCGTCCAGGCCTCGGGCGGCGACGCGTCGAGGGCGCCCCGCACAGGCCACTCGCCGGCGGGCTCGGGCGCGCGCGGGCCGCGGTTGAAGTGGCACGTGAACAGCACCGCGTCGACCGAGGCGCCGAAGTGCCTGCGCGCGTCGACGCGAGAGAGCCCGCCCGGCCGCGCCCCGAAGCGCGCCTCCACGCCGCTCGCGAGCACGCGCCGCGCGACCTGACTCTTGCAGAGTACAGCCAATGTCCCACGTCGCCCGGCGAGGGCCTCGATGAGCCGCAGGAGCATCCACTCCGAGATGTCGAAATCGCTCTGCCCCGTGAGCGCGCCGAGGCGCCCGAGCGCGAGCCCCTGCGCGCGCTTGGTCGGCAGGTTCCGGGCGCCCAGCGCGCCCAGCACCGAGCTCGTCACCCACGGCGGGTTGCCCGTCACCAGGATGGGCTCGGGCAAGCGCGCCAGCGTTCTCCGCCAGTCGCGCGTGAAGAAGTCGGCCTGGCGGAGCCGCGCGCGTGGACCCAGCGCCAGCCTCGCGGCGGCGAGGTGCGCCCGATCGAGATCGTAGCCCACCAGGGTGGCCTCGGGGAGGCGCTCGCGCGCC